>CAZKCT010000056.1:0-12523 GCA_964551545.1 uncultured Piscirickettsiaceae bacterium
CCAAACTCGATTGAGGAGGGAATTTTTACCGTCGCCACGGTATGAAACAGATCGAGATCATGCACGGCTACTGGGTGGTTAGGGATCTCCGATAGACGAAGACAGGCATCAAGAAACTCAACCGCATGTTCAACACCATGCGCTTCACCGGGACGGCCACATTCGATCGTTACCGCAGGGCAGAGTGCCGCCATCGCCATCGATTGCACTTCGGCCGGTCGAATAAAGTAGACCACAGTACGGCTAAAGAGCGTGGCCAGCTGAAGGAACTGCGGCTCCAGTCGGTTTACGCAACCATAGTGCGGATTGCGCCCGGTGTTATTGTGGAGATCAACACTGGCAAATACCTTGCGCTGCCGCATCTCCTCGATCACCCGCTGGACCATCTGCTGCTCAGCCCCCTCTCCACCTAACCAGATCCGGTTGTAATCAGGTTGGTTTGGCAGATGCCGAACCCCAACAGCCGCAGCCTCCACATTTCCGACGAGGAAAGATAGGGAGCGGGGCAACTCCTTATCTTGATAACGCTTCAGCAGCAGGCGCAGCGCCTCCCACCCCGTGGTTTCATTGCCATGCAGCAACAAACTGACAAAGAGTGGATTTTTACGGCGCCCTTCGAGATGAAACAGCGAAAGATCGGTGCATTGCGTGTGAAGTTGATCCGCAGGCAGTTCCAGTAACCCATCCGGGAGCGTATGGTGGACCGTCAATGCCCTCATCCGGCGACCCCCCACTGGTGGACTGGATTGCCTGATCGCTGATGCTGTAGATAGCTCTCCATCAACTCCTTCGTCTCCTTGCCATGTTGTGAAACCCACTGACGCTGCCAACGGCTCCCATTCTGTCCACTCTGTATCCGTTCCTCAATGATCTCAATCCATGGCTGCCATTCCGCTCTCTCCAATCCCAGCCGTTGCATCCCAACCACTGCCAGCGGAATCAGCTCCTGATGAATCAACTCCCGCAGATAAACCACCCGTCCTCCCTGCCAAAGCACTGCACTATCGAGGCCATAGCGTGCTGCCCGATAGAAGTTCTCTCTTGTCGCAGAAAAAGATAGATCTGCAGCCGATCGCTCCGGCTGATCCAGCATTCCATGCATCAACCCGGTAAAAAAGGCGGTATTAGCCACCACATCCAGTAGTGTTGGGCCTGCCGAAGCAACCCGATGCTCAATCCGCAGATGAGGAATACCTTCTGAATCAAAACCGATCAGTGGGCGGTTCCAGCGCCAGATCGTACCATTGTGAAGCAGTAGACTGGGAAGCCGCTGCAGCGACTGTGCCTGCCGGATCGGCAACATGACGGGGTAGTGGTCGCGGTTTTCCTGAAAGAACTCCAACAGGCTCTGCTCCGCATAACGGGTACCAAAACTCACTCGCCCCTCACCCAGGCGATGCGCCAGACGGTTCACATTCACCGCCTGCTCAAAGATAGGAATACGACTATCCTCCCAGAGATCCTTTCCAAACAGATAGGGGGAATTAGCACAGAGAGCAACCATTGCTGCCGAAACTCGAACCGAATTGTTAAACACGGCAACCGACTGCTCCAGTGGAACCTGAAGATGGATTTGCAGCGAGGTGGTAGCAGCCTCCATCATGACATCCCGATGATCAAGCTCAAGACGCTCTCTCCCTTCCACCAAAAAGTGAAGAGGATCCCCCTTTCTCATCCGCATCACCTGCTCATTCAGGGCACGATAACGCTGCCGCTGGCTCATGTTTTCCAGCGTCAGGTCCCCTTCTACCAGGGTAGGCAGAGTGCCAATCATCGAGAGGTCTGCACCCAGTGAGTTGGCAACCTCTCCTGCACCTCTCCAGGTCTGTTCCAGCTCTTGCATCAAAGCAGTAAAGGGACCGCCACTCAGTGGCTGCGGTAAGCTATTCAACTCCACATTGAAGCTGGCCAGCTCCGGTACCACCATTGGATGGTTGAGCTGTTGCAGAAAAGGTTCATTACAGCAGCAGGGACGATGCTCCCGATTCAGCAGCCACGCCTCCAGCTCCAGGCCAACCTGCATCTCGGCAGAAGAGAAACGGGAGTCGTGAAACCAAGACTCCAGCAGCACGGTCTCCTCTCTGAGTGCTTGCTCAAAGTGATCAAAGTCCCGCTTATGGAAGTGGTCGACACCGATCTCTTGTCCCATACAGGGAACTATAGCAACTACCGATGCAACTGTTCATCCCACCTCTACCGTTCGAGACAGCCAGAGAGGAGGTCAGAGCTGTGCCAACCGCTCCGGCGTTCCCACATCCGACCAGCGCCCTTGATAATGTTCGCCACTCACGCCTCCCTGGCTCACTCCCTCAAACAACAGCGGGGCCAACGGAAAACGTCCCTGACGACTGGCATCAAAAAAGGCGGGATCAAAACGGGCAATCCCACTGTAGGTGAGCTGCCCCGCACCTCCGCCATAGGCGGTCACTCTCTCGCTATCGAGCAGAAAATCCCCTTGAGGATGGTGATCAGGGTTATCCACCAGCACAAGATGAGCGAGAGAGCTGGAATCCTGCAACAGTTTGGAGAAGGGGTAATCGGTATAGAGATCGCCATTCACCACAAGGAATGGATCACTCTCCAGTAGCGGTAGTGCCTGAGTGATCCCTCCGCCGGTTTCCAATGCTTCTGGAGGCTCGGGAGAGTAGAGGATCGCTGCGCCATAGCGAGAACCGTCCCCCAACTTTCTAGGGATTTGCTCCCCAAGCCAGCCATGATTGATCACAATCTCACTGATTCCCGCTCTGACCAGCGCCTCGATGTGATACTCGATCAGTGTCTTTCCATTCACCTCCAGCAGCGGCTTTGGAGTCTGGTCCGTCAATGGACGCATCCGCTCTCCACGCCCCGCTGCTAAAATCATCGCCTTCATAATTTTGCCACCAACCCGTGCAGCCCAGAGAGCTCTGGATAGCGAGCGGAGACCTCTTGGATATAACCAAGTGTTCGTGGGATGTCACCGAGATACCCCGGCTTCCCATCACGATGATTGAGGCGAGCAAAGATCCCAACCGCCTTAAGGTGGCGCTGCACGCCCATCCAGTCAAACCACTGCAGGAACTGTGTCCACTCCACATCGGGAACCATTTTTTCCTCTTTCAATCGCTGCAGATAATATTGAGCCCACTGTTCGACCCGCTCTCGCGGCCAATCGATATAACAGTCCCTCAATAGAGAAACTAGGTCGTAGGTGACTGCCCCCCAGACCGCATCCTGGAAGTCGATCACCCCTGGATTATTCTCTTCAATCACCATCAGATTGCGCGAGTGATAATCGCGATGGACGGCCACTTGCGGCTGCTGCTGAGCACTCTCTGAAAGCAGGCACATCTGTTGATTCCAAACGCTGTGCTGGTCTGCATCCCACTCCATCTCCCGATGCAGCTGCAGATACCACTCCCGAAACAGCTCCATTTCCCGGACCAATAGATCATGACCATAAAGTGGAAGGGGCGACTGCTTGGGCCACCGCTGCTGCATTTGCAGCAGCGATTCCATTGCATCGCCATAGAGAGCATCAGCACTGCTATCATCCAATTCACCCAAATAGGGGGATGATCCCAGATCAGAGAGCAGCAGGAATCCCTGCTGTAGATCCTCAGCCAGAATTTCCGGGACATGGACACCGCACTTCAGCAATACTCTGGCAATCGAGAGAAATGGGGTACAGTCCTCCTGCTGTGGCGGCGCATCCATCACGATCGCTGTCTTATCTCCACGGTGAAGCCGAAAATAGCGCCGAAAGCTGGCGTCTGCGGAGGCAGGCTCAAGGGTCAACAACTCCCCCAGATATTGCTGCTCCACCCACTGTTGAAGTGCCTCAAAACGTTGATCCATGGTCTCTCTCTGCCCTACTCTAATTTGATCCCGGAATTGTACTATTCAGAGGTGCAGGAAGGTATAATCGGGCACCATTGAACCGCAATGTGAATATTCGTTTTGAATCAGAGACTCTGCAAAACCACTGGCTATCTTCTCTCTACTCTGGCCTGCGCCATTTCGACTCAGGCATATGCAGAGCCCGCTTTTCGTTGTGTCACCGGAAGTGATGGAAGTTGGGTCTGTGGTCCCGAAGCCGAGATCTCTGCACAGCAAGCAGCACCACTGCCCACCACACCCCCACAAATAACCACTGCCCCTGATCGATCAGAGGCAACTGTCGTCACCCAGCCTACGACGGCTACACCGATCGCAGAGGCACCGGAACAGCCTGTCAAGACAACGCCTGCTCGTCAGCCACTGGCCCGGATGAGCAAACCGGTAGAGACACCCAAACCCTCTACCCCCGCACTGCAGTGTGCTGCAGCACCCCGTATTGGACCGCCACCAGTCACCGATCGTGCCAACCAGGTCACCACGATCAGCGCCGATGAGATGGAGGTCCGTGACCGTAACCAGTTCCTCTACCAGGGCTCTGTTGAACTACAGCGAGCAGACCAATCTCTGACCACTGACCAGGCTCGCTACAACCACGAAACCGGCCTCTTTGAGGCAGAGGGGAGTCTCCGTTATCAGGAACACGGCACCGAGATTTCCGGTGACCGCGGCCGCTTTAATTCAAAAACAGACCGAGGCACCATTGAGAATGCCAGCTACCGGATGAGTGAAAGCAGCGCCAATGGTGAGGCCTCTGTGGTCGAGAAGGACGGCGCCTATGTCAGCCGCTATCATCAGGCCACCTACTCCACCTGTGATCCTGAGGCACGCAGCTGGCAACTCGAGGCGAGCGAGATTGAGCTGGACGAACTAGAGGGTTGGGGCAGTGCTAAAGATGCCGTGGTCCGCTTCAAGGGGGTACCAATTCTCTACACCCCGACCTACACCTTCCCGCTGGACGAGCGCAGAAAATCTGGCTTCCTCTTCCCCTCCTGGGGATATGACGATATTGGTGGTGGCGACTTCAGCATCCCATATTACTGGAATATTGCACCCAACCGAGATGCCACGATCACACCCCGAAGCATTGGACGCAGAGGCCTTATGGTGAGTGGAAACCTTCGCTACCTGAGCGGTAGTGATGAGGGTGAAATCGATGCCAGCATACTACCCAGTGATGATCTCTATGGTGATGACCGCTACCAACTGAAGGTGGATCACCAAGGAACACTACAGACAGAGCAGCTAGCCAACCCACTCAACTATCAGGTCAACTTCTCCACTCTCTCTGACAAAGAGTACCTGGGGCACTTTGGTAATTCACTCAGCCTTGCCAGCACGGACACCTTGGAGCAAACTGCTACCATCGATTACAGTGAAGACAACCTGAAAGTATCGGCTCTCCTCTCCGGTCACTATACAGTCAGCAACACCTTATTAGAGGACCAGAAACCCTACCGCAAGCTCCCCCAGATCGATGGTTCCTGGTCAAGTGGAAGCGATAACAACCAGCTCAACTACAGCGTTGAGGGGCAATTTGTCCACTTTGAACATAGCGCAGCAACTAAACCAAATGCAGAACGCTACTGGTTCAAGCCGAGTGCACACTATAACTACACTGCACTCAATGACGCAGCCTATATCAAACCATCACTGTCGGTTTCACAAAGCTACTATGAACTGGATACAGGAAGCAGCTCCAGTATGACTGTTCCACACTATACAGTGGAGACAGGCCTATTCCTTGAGAGGGAAGCAACCAACACCTTTGCTCTGCTGGGGGGCGGGCAAGGGTATCTGCAGACTCTCGAGCCACAACTGAAGTTTAGCTATATTCCTGATGGAAAAAACTCTGGACATGAGTTTGATATCACTACCGAGTCGAACGAAAACAAATACCAGCTGAATGAATTCTACGGCAGAGACAACGCTCCATACACCAAGCAGATCACCTGGACAGTTAACAATAGCTGGATCCGATCAGCCGATAACCGGAAGATCATCACTGCCTCACTGGAACAGACCCGTGACCTCAAATCGACACGTAGTCGCAACTGGTCCAACCTGGTCGCAAAAATGGGGACGGACTTTGGCCCTCATGACACCCGGCTTGAGCTGAACTGGGATCCCTATGACAACTGGAATGACACCATTATTGCGGGCTACCAGTTCAATAATGACAA
Source organism: uncultured Piscirickettsiaceae bacterium (assembly GCA_964551545.1). Classification (GTDB taxonomy): domain Bacteria; phylum Pseudomonadota; class Gammaproteobacteria; genus Thiopontia. The sequence continues at coordinate 6,060 of CAZKCT010000056.1, forward strand.
TGGCAGGATCATCAACCTTGACTACAACTTCAAACAGAACGACAGTGGCCAGGATGAGAAAAAGCAGCTGGATCTATCGACGCTCTGGAAAATCAACAACCAGTGGAACCTGTTCGCCCGCTACAACCAGGAGCTGAACGACTCCAACAACCTGGACTACCGACTGGAAGATCTGATCGGCGTCAGCTATGACAGCTGCTGCTGGTCTGCCAACTTCACACGACGCAAATACCTCTCCGGAGACATCAGAAATAATGAGCCATACGATACGACTTGGTTCCTTGTACTTGAGTTGAAAGGGTTAGGCAAGCTGGGCAAGAAGTCAGGCAGTCTCGAAGAACAGCTTGAGCACAGCATCAAGGGCTACAAGACGGAGGAATAATCAACCCATGAAGTGGATTCAACCACTCTCACTGGCAGCTGCCCTGCTCACTGCCAGTTTCTCTAGCGCTGCACCAATCAATGGTATTGACCGCATTCTGGCAATGGTCAATAACGACATCATCATGAAGAGCGAGCTGGAACGAGAGCTCACCACAATCGTTGAGCGCCTACAGCAACAGAAAGCAAAACTGCCACCAATGCAGACGTTGGTTCAGCAGGTGCTGGAGAAGATGATCACCGAACAGCTGCAACTTCAGGCAGCCGAAAAGGCAGGGATCATTATCGATGAGTCGACCATTGACCGCACCATGCAGCGCATTGCACAGCGCAACAAGCTCTCCCTCTCCGACTTCAAACAGGCACTGGAACAGCAAGGCATCGACTACCACAATTTTCGTGAGAACCTGAGAAAGGAGATCACCCTCGAGAAGCTGAAGGTGAAAAAGGTAGAGAACCGCGTCAACATCTCTGATGAAGAGACCAAACGGTTGGCACTGCAGCTAGCCTCCGACAGCGCCGATGCCCTGCGCCAATACCGCCTGGGCCATATTCTTGTCCCACTGCCCGAAGGGGCCTCCCCAAAACAGATTCAGCAAGCCAAGAAAAAAGTCGAATTGATCGCAGACGATCTACGGGCTGGAGCCGATTTTCGCGAGACGGCAATGGAGCAGTCCAGTGGCAGCAATGCGCTGGAGGGCGGCATCATCGAGTGGCATACCAAGGCAGAACTCCCTTCTCTCTTTGCCCGCCAGCTTCCAGCATTAAAACAGCACCAGCAGGAAAACAGTGAACAGCCCTTTGCGGGTCCACTGCGCAGTGCCAGCGGTTTTCACCTGCTTGCCCTGCTGGAGAGCCGAGAGCAAGAGAGCAGCCATATCGTCACCCTCTCTCATGCCCGCCACATCCTGATCAAGCCCAGTGAACTGGTCAGTAACGAACAGGCGCAAGTCAAACTGGAGATCATTCGGGAGCGCGCCCTGAGCGGAGAGTCCTTCGCAGAGCTTGCCCGGAGTAACTCCGAAGATGGATCAGCCAAGGATGGCGGGGATCTCGGCTGGCAGAACCCAGAAAATCTGGTGCCGGAATTTGTCCAGGAGATGGATAAACTGGAACCTAATGAGATCAGCCCGGTCTTCAAGTCCCGTTTTGGTTGGCACATCATTCAGATGATCGAACGCAAGCAGGAAGACAATACCGAGGCACACCTGATGAGCCAGGCCCGAAAAATGATTCGCAAGCGCAAGATCAGCGAGGCCACTGAGACCTGGCTACGACGACTGCGAGACGACGCCTATATCGAGTATCGCCTCGATGATCTGTAACTGAGCTCCACGCCATGGCCCTCGCCTTTACCCCCGGTGACCCCGCAGGCATCGGTCCTGATCTGGCGGTTCAACTTGCCCAGCAATCTCGCGACTACGATCTGGTTGCCTTTGCTGATCCTGCACTCCTACAGCAACGTGCAGAACAGCTAGGATTACCTTTAGAGATTAATCTGGACCCCACAGATACCCAACAATCGGCATCCACGCTCAGCGTACACCCCGTTCCCCTCAAAACACCCACTCAACCGGGTGTACTCAACCCCGATAATGCCCACTATGTGCTAGAGACCATTCGGCTCGCCACCGAGGCATGTCTGGAACAACAATACAGCGCACTGGTCACCGGCCCAATCCACAAAGGGATCATTAACGATGCTGGAGCAAGCGGATTGATCGATTCGGTTGGCGGTCCGAATCAAATCCCACAAACTCCCTTCAGTGGACATACCGAATTTCTGCAGACCCTCTGCGAAGTCGACGAGGTGGTAATGATGCTCGCCATCCCGGGCCAGCTGCGCGTCGCCCTCACCACCACCCACCTCCCACTCTCCGAGGTCGCTGCCGCCATCACCAAAAAGAAGCTGACCCGAATTATCGAGATTCTCCATCAAGGGCTGAACCAACAGTTTGGCATCCCTGCCCCCTCTATTTTGATCGCGGGACTTAATCCCCACGCCGGGGAAGATGGCCACCTTGGCCGAGAGGAAATTGAGGTCATCTCCCCGGTGCTGGAGCAGTTTCGTGCTAAAGGCATCGACTTAATTGGCCCACTTCCAGCCGATACCCTCTTCACCCCTAAACACCTGAGCAATACTGATGCTGTACTAGCGATGTATCACGATCAGGGGCTACCGGTACTCAAACACAACGGCTTTGGCCGTGCCGTCAACATCACCCTTGGCCTCCCCTTCCTCCGTACCTCGGTCGATCACGGCACCGCACTGGAGCTGGCCGGCACTGGGGCAGCCGATACCGGCAGCCTTGAGGCTGCGATTACGGTAGCATTGCAACCATGAAAGGCCACACCCCAAGAAAACGCTTTGGCCAGAACTTCCTTCATGACCAGAGAGTCATTGCAAAGATCGTTGCAGCCATCAACCCAAAACCAGGAAACAATCTGGTAGAAATTGGCCCCGGACAGGGGGCACTCACCTGTCGACTCCTGCCGCAGCTGGAGCAGATGCACGCTATCGAGTTGGATCGTGATCTGATTCCACAACTGGAGTCGATGTGTGCGACGGTCGGGAAACTGACCATTCACAGCAGCGATGTTCTTCAGTTTGATTTCACCACGCTATTTGAGGAAGAGCATCCCCTGCGAGTGGTCGGCAACCTTCCCTACAACATCTCTACTCCCCTGATTTTCCACCTTCTGGAGCATCGGGCACTCATTGCTAATATGCATTTCATGCTGCAGAAGGAGGTGGTCGACCGCCTGGCCGCTGCCCCCAACTGCAGCGACTATGGCCGCCTCTCGGTGATGGTGCAACGCCACTGCAAAGTTGAGCCACTCTTTACCATTGGCCCCGGTGCCTTCAGTCCACCCCCCAAGGTCAATTCCTCGGTGGTTCGCCTCACTCCATGGGAACATCCCCCTGCGGTCATTCATGATGATGAACGTTTTTCCGAGATCGTGACCGCTGCTTTTGCCCAGCGCAGAAAAACCATCCGCAATAGTCTAAAATCACTGGTCACTGCAGTACAGTTTGAGTCTGCCGGTATCGATTCAGGGCGCAGAGCCGAGACACTGACTTTGCAAGAGTTTGCAGCACTCAGCAATCAAGAGAGCCACGAGGAGAAATCATGAGCCACTATCAACATATTCTGTTCGCCACGGATTTCTCCAACAGTGCCAAACACGTGATGGAGAAGGCCAAAGAGATTGCAACCGACTGCAATGCAAAAATCAGTCTGGTTCACATCGTGGAGTACTACCAGCACGAGTTCAATGTCGATGTCTACCTTCCCGATCTCAACATCGAGCAGGAGCTGGTCGAACAAGGCAGGAAACAACTACAACAGGTCGCAACCGAAATGGGGCAACCGATGGCCACACAGTGGGTCGAGATCGGCACGCCAAAACTGGAGATCCCCCGCATCGCTACAGAAAACAGCTGCGACCTGATTATTCTTGGCAGCCACGGCACCCACGGACTGGCGCTACTGATGGGGTCAACGGCCACCGGTGTCCTGCATCATGCCCAGTGCGACGTACTGGCCGTTCGAATTCAACAAGCATAATCCTCGCCCCAATGGCCATCTATGCAATTGGGGACATTCAAGGATGTCTCGATGAATTGAAGCAGCTACTAGAGCAGATCCACTTTGACCCTGCACAGGATCAGCTCTGGTTTGCTGGAGATCTGGTCAACCGTGGACCAAAATCTCTGGAGACCTTACGCTTTATTCGCTCACTTGGAGATCACGCCATCACCGTACTGGGCAATCATGACCTCCACCTGTTGGCGCTGGCAGAGGGCGACAAACGCTACAGCGGCAAATTCGATACGCTACTTCCCACCCTCCAAGCTCCCGACCGCAGCGAACTACTTGACTGGCTCCGCCACCGCCCGCTGCTCCACCATGACAAAACGCTTGGCTACGCTCTAATCCACGCTGGCCTCCCTCCACAGTGGAAACTGAAAAAAGCACGCCGTTATGCACGCGAGGTCGAAACCATGCTGCAGAGCGCCCACTTCCGGGATTTTCTCAAAGTGATGTATGGCAACCAGCCCGCACGCTGGAACAAAAAGCTAGAGGGGATGGATCGCCTCCGCTTCATCACCAACTGCCTCACCCGTCTACGCTACTGTAGCCCCGATGGCACGCTGGATATGAAAAACAAAGGGAAAGTAGGCTCCCAACCAGATGGCTACCTCCCCTGGTTTGCTCTTCCAGAACGCAAAAGCCGTAACAAGCGAATTCTGTTTGGTCACTGGTCAACACTCCAGGTGCGCCATCAGGATAACGTCTACGCCCTCGATACTGGATGCCTCTGGGGCGGGGAGCTCTCCGCCCTGCAGATCGACTGCGAACCACCCCGCTGGCACACTCTCTCCTGCTCTGGCGCATTGCAACCCAGCAACGGAGATTAATCGCACCACAGCCAAAAGCCGTTACAATCACTCTATCACCCATTGCGAGGAGAGAGATTGTGCATGACCGAATTGTTCAACTCATCAAGCGGATCGTCGAACTAGAGCAGGAGCTGGAGAGCGAACTGGAACAGAAGCAGAGCCAGTTCCGCTATCACTTCGAGCAGAAAAAGGTCCGCTTTGAACAGGAGATGCTGGAGTCCCAACGGGCGCTGCGCACCCGTCTTCTCCCTTTTATTGCCAAGGCCAACCTCGGCACCCTGCTCTCAATTCCCATCATCTACGGATTGGCACTGCCACTGCTACTGGTCGACCTTGCAGTGATCCTCTACCAATGGAGCTGCTTCTCACTATGGGGCATCTCACGGGTACGCCGCCGAGATTACTGGACAATGGATCGGGAACAGCTTGCCTATCTCAATATCATTGAGAAACTCAACTGCCTCTACTGTAGCTACGCCAATGGCATGGCCGCCTATCTGCGTGAGGTGGCCAGCCGTACCGAACAGTACTGGTGCCCGATCAAACATGCACGCCGTATCCACCAGCCCCATGCCCGCTACTGGCACTTCAGTGATTATGGCGATGCCGAGGGCTATCTCAATCGGCTGCAACAGTTCCGGGAAGAGTTACGCGAATAACAAAAAAAGCCAGCCTCCTTATTACGCGGGGCTGGCCTTTGAGCCATAACCATTCCACTCCGGCGTGTTAGATCACACGAACCGAGAGCACTCCATCAATAGACTGAATCTGATCAGCAACCCCTTCACTAATCTCACCTTCAACATCCACTAGGTTATAGGCAATATCATCCCGTGACTTATTCATCATGTCACCAATGTTGATGCCGGCATCTGCCAGTACCGAGGTAATCTGCCCCACCATATTGGGCACATTGGAGTTGGCAACACAAATGCGCGAACCGGCGGTGCGTGGCATCTTCATCTCCGGGAAGTTAACCGAGTTGGTAATGTTCCCATTCTCCAGATAGTCCTTGACCTGATCCGCCACCATAATGGCACAGTTATCCTCTGCCTCGGCAGTTGAGGCGCCGAGATGCGGCAAGCAGACCACACGTGGATGGTCCTTGTTTTCGTTGGTAGGGAAGTCATTGATGTAGGCGTATAGCTTGCCAGAATCCAACGCTTCCAATACTGCTGCATCATCCACAATGCCGCCACGAGCGAAGTTCATGATCACCGCGTTGTCCTTCATTCCCTGGATACGCTCCGCATTGATCATGTTGCGAGTGGCATCAATCAGTGGCACATGGAAAGTAATGTAATCAGATTCGGCCAACAGCTCTTCCACACTATGAGCACGTACCGCTTCGGAGGAGAGATTCCAGGCACTCTGAATCGTCATGGTAGGATCATAACCAACCACCTTCATCCCCAGTGAGATGGCGGCATTGGCAATCTGTACACCAATCGCCCCCAGACCAATGACCCCCAGGGTCCGTCCCGGAAGCTCAAAGCCGACATACTTCTTCTTGCCTGCCTCAACATCCTTGGCAATCATGCCATCATCCCCTTCGAGATTACGGGCATAGTCCCACGCCTGCGCGATATTACGACTTGCCATCAGCATGCTGGCAATTACCAACTCTTTCACCGCATTGGCGTTGGCACCTGGCGCATTGAAGACCGGGATTCCACGC
>CAZKCT010000057.1:0-12020 GCA_964551545.1 uncultured Piscirickettsiaceae bacterium
ATTGACCAAAACGATAGTCAGTTTGCTGATCTCCAAATTTGGCGCGATCTGAATCAGGACGGCATCAGCCAATCAGATGAATTGAAGAGCCTTGCCGATTACGGCATTGAATCGTTTGACCTCAATGCCACCCAGACCAATGAATCTATTTTGGATAGCACATTGATGTCGAATGGTACGGTGAACCTCAATGATGGTTCCACGTTAGGGTACTCAGAGGTTGCATTCGCTGTGGAGAGCAAGACCATCGACTCCATTCTGGTAAGTGAAAATATTGATCTTAGTGCTGTGGTTGCCGAAGGTGCCAGAGATATTGAACTGATGGACCTACGTGGAAACGGCGATGATTGCCTCACCATTCAGGCCCTGGATGTGTTGGATATTACCGACAGCAATAACATCCTAATGGTCGAAGGGGATGCCGGGGATAGTGTCCAAGTGGCGTCAGGCTGGGTTAGTCAGGGGAGCGAAAATGGCTATGAACACTTCACTATGGAAGGGAGTGATGCGCATCTCTATCTTGATGAAGAGGTCGCCCGTCTGGTGGTGAATAGCTAATCTGGACTGAAAGCCATCTAAGCAAATTCCACGAAAAATTTTAAAGTATTGATGAAAACAAGAGTAATGATGATGAAACGATATTCTCTATGGATCCCCTTTTTGGCAGCGGTATCGATAGCGCCGCAGGTAGCGGCCCACACATTGGGCGATGCCATTCAGAAGGCGCTCGACAGTAACCCAGAGGTGCTCTCTGCCAAGGCGGCACTGGGTGTGGCTGAGGAGCAGTTGATCAGTGCCAAGGCGGGGTATCTGCCAACGGTTGATCTCTCGATGCAGGCCGGTGAGGAGAATATGCGTAAGCCTGCTTCTGCCAAGACCGAGATGTGGCAGCAGGATCACAACATCACGTTGAAGCAGAACCTATTCGATGGCGGCGCAACCGATAGTGCTGTGGAGCGTAGCGAGCAGATGTTCAGCAATGCCAAAACTCGGGTGGGGGACCTGACGGGAACGATTACGCTCAACGTGATTGAGTCATGGTATGAGCTCTACCGCCTGCAGAAGGTGGTGCAGATGACCCAGAAGAATGTGGCTCAGCATAAAAAGGTCTTCGAGCAGATCCAGCAGAAAGTGAAGGCGGGCGCCGCTGGTAAAGCGGAGCTGACTGCTGCGGAGACCCCTTATATCCTTGCGCTGACTGCTCAGGCGGCCAACCGTGGACAGCTTTCAGATGCGATGGCCCGTTATAGCAAGGTTGTAGGCGAGACACCGGAAGGGGTGCTGCCCAACCCAGAACCGCTGCTGGCAGATGCAACACTACCGGAGAGTGTCGATGTGGCAGTCGAGCAGGTGCTTGCTACAGCACCGGCAATCCGTACCGCTGAGGCCAATCTGTTGGCTGCCGAGGCTGATGCCCGGGGGGCGAAGGCTGGGTTGCTGCCAACAGTCGATTTTGAGTTTAAGGAGCTGATCAAGAATGATGCAGCGGGTACGGATGGTACCGAGTATGGCTGGACAGCATTCCTGAAGCTGAACTACAACCTTTATAAAGGCGGCGCAGATCAGGCGAGAGAGCGTGAGACCGCCAAGGCCTTGGTGGATAGCCGTGAACAGCTCAACCTTGCGCGTAGAACAGCAGAAGAGCAGGCTCGAATCAACTGGAGTGCACTCCAAGTGTCGGCCCAGATTCTGCGGCTCAATCAGCAGCAGATGAAGAGCGCCACCGAGACCCGTAACTCGACCAATGAGCAGTTTAAGTTGGGCGAGGCCGATATCATGGCCATCATGGGGGCTGAGGATGCACTATTTCAGGCGCAGCAGTCGGTCTTGCAAGAGCGTATTACCGGAACAGTCGCCCGTTATCGCCTGTTGAATCAGCTTGGGACGCTTTCTGCGCACTATTTGGGTGAGGCGCCTGAGTCAGTTGAATCTGAGGAGAGTGGCGTGACCACAGAGGATCAGACCAATGCTGTGATTGATCGTGTTGCTGAGCAGAGTGATGTAGCGGTTGGGGCTATCTCCGATGCATTGAAGTCGGCCGTAGAAGAGGTTGGTGAGACGCTGCATGAAGGGCAAAAGGCAATGGCTGATTTGGTTGATGAGGTCACTCCAGAGCAGCAGAGTCAGAGTGATGAAGTAGTCTCTCCAGAAGGCCAGTCGCACGATGCGATTAGTTCTACCCCGGGACAGGTGCTGGAGACCAGTGCTGTATCAGAGCAGGTCACCAGTGCGCTTCCGCAAGGGTGGGGAAAAGCCTATGAGCAGATGCGTGCTGCAGGCTGGGTTCAGTAGAGGCTGGTGTTCAATCTGGAATAAATGAGCGGTTCCACTCCATCAGATAGGGGAGAATCTTCTCGGTATCCAGGCGGCCACCTTCATCAAAAGAGCGAAATAGTGCTAGGTCGGGATGCTGTCGCTCCATGGTTTCTCGGAAAATATCGCAGTGCTTGTAGCTTTTCAGATTGCGCGCCAGCTCCTTCTTATACTCCTTCTGTACCGCAATGGCACCGGTCACTCGACGAATCTCGCTGTCATATCCCCCGAGTTGATTGAGTGCATGGAGTTGCTTCATATAAGCAACACACTCCTCTCGTGCGATGATGCGTGCGATCCCATGTTTCTTCTCAGGGGTTTCAAGTCCCCGCAGGTAGTCATAGGCGTGTGAGAATTCATGAATCAGCAGGGTCGTGAGTCGTAAGTCTCCCTTTCTGAGTGGGGTGTCAGAGATGTTGAGTAGGTAGGTTTGCTTATTGCTTCTCTCCCACAGTTTCCAGTCAAAGTAACTGGGGTCATCCGACTGATGGGGGCAGTACTGAAGGATTGGGTTTGGGATCGCATCGATCTCTTGTTGAAAATCGGTTTTGGCAATCATCTCCACCGCTTTTTTTAGTTTCTCAAAGACTACTTCCGAGGAGAGCGGGGGTTTATTGCCTGCAAGAGATGAGTTTTCGATCAGACTATAACGGAATCGATATCGACCGAACTGTTTCTCAATATACGGGGTATTCTTGCACCGCTTCATGTGTCGGAGCTGTTTTGTCTGCAACCGATTTGGCGGGATTTTGACCCTTAAAATAAGTGGACCACCTTTACTGTTTTTAGCTATTGGATTCTTGATGTAGAGGTATCCACTATTTTCCCATGCAGATAATCCAGAGTCGGCATGTGAGCTATATGGGATCAGGAGAAGTAGTAGAGATATAATCAGCTTCATATGCGTAATAGTCTGAATAATGGCAAGGTTCTACGCTACGCTGAAATCGGAATTGCGGTCTCTGCGCATTCACTCAGTCTACTTTAGTTTGGCGGAGTTGCCCCTGGTTGAGTGCCTGAAGCACTTGATCGCGTGGTCCATCAGCGACCAGTTTGCCACGGTCCAGTACAACCAGCCGGTCAGCCAGTGTGAGCAGTGAACTCCGATGAGTGACCAGAATGAGTGTGCGCTCCTTAAGGAATGGATTAAAGCGATCTTTCCACTGCTTTTCGGCGGTACTGTCCATCGAGCTGGTTGGCTCGTCTAGCAGGATGATGGGCGGTTTGCTCAATAGCGCACGCGCCATTGCAACGGCCTGGCGCTGACCGCCAGAAAGCCCTTCGCCCCGTTCGCCAACTTCCATGTCATATCCTTTGGGGTGCTGGCTGGCAAAGCTATCGACGCCAGCGAGTTGTGCCGCTTGCAGCACCGCTTCATCGGTCGCCTGTGGATTGCCAAGGCTGATGTTTTCTCGCAATGTCCCGCGGAATAGAACAATCTCCTGAGAGACGTAACCAATCGAACGGCGTAGCTGTGCAGGGTCGATCTGCCCTAGGTGTGTGTTGTCGACCAGTACAGTGCCAGCTTGAGGTTGGTAAAGCCCCAGTAGTAGTTTCTGTAATGTGCTTTTTCCAGAACCGATTCTGCCAATAATGGCAATTCGTTCACCTGGTTTGATTTTCAGGTTGAACTGGGTGATTGCATTCTCTTCCTGGTGGGGGTATTTGAAGTCCACCTGACGAAACTCAATAGCGCCTTCGATGGTTGGGCGATGAAGGAAGTGGGTTGTGCCAGGACGATCCACGGGCTTCTCCATCAATCCGTGGAGTGCCTTTAGGGCGACCATTGACTGACGATAGCGAATCAAAAGTGAGGAGACACCGGTTAATGGGGCAAGTGCACGACCCGTGAGGATGGTGCAGGCGATGAGTGCGCCAACAGTCATCTCGCCTGCTGAGATCTGATGGACACCGTAGGCAACAATGCCAATGGTTGTTAACTGGTGAGCGAAGGTGGTGAAGTTGACAGCCAGTGTTGACCAGAGTTTACTCTTGATCCCCGATTTGGCCAGTTTCTCGACATACTGTTCCCACTTGCGCTGCATGACCCCTTCAGCACTCTCACTCTTGATGGTCTCACTGCCTGCCAGTGCCTCAACCAAAATCGCGTGTTTTTGAGTTGATTCCTTGAAAGTCTCGCTAACAGCTTTGTGGAGTGGAATCTGAATCACCATCGCCGCGATCAGTACGACCGGTACCGCTAGTAGCGGGATGATCACAATGGGGCCGCCAATCATCCAGATGACGGCAAGGAAGATCACCAGGAAAGGGAGGTCGATCAGAGTCGTCAGTGAGGCAGAGGTGAAGAAGTCTCGCAGCCCTTCAAATTCCCGCATGTGGTTTGCGGTAGCGCCAGCGGCGCCAGAACGTGAATCCATACGGGTGCCAAGAATTTGCTCGAAAATATTTGAGGAGAGGGTGAGGTCTGCCCGTTTCCCGGCAACATCAATAAACCAGGCACGTAGTGTACGAAGCAGGAAATCAAATCCTGCGACCAATAGTGCGCCGATCGCTAGTACCCAGAGTGTCTCCATTGCATTGTTGGGCACTACTCGATCATAGACATTCATCACGAATAGTGGAATCGCAAGGGTGAAGAGGTTGACTAGCAGTGAGGCGAGAATGCTCTCTCCATAGATCGGCCACCCTTTGAGAATGGTCTTCCAGAACCAGTGGCCATGGGTTGCTGGCCGTTGCTCAGGAAGAGGGCCGTCAATTAATAGAACTTGTCCGTTGTATTGCTGTTGGAGCCCATTGAGATCGATAGACTCTTCTTCGCCTTGGCTGTTCAGGGTCAATCCCCTATCTTGCTCGATGCGGGTGAGCAGAGTGCACTGTTTAGTATGTAGAAAAAGAAGGGCAGGTAGTTGCTGAGAGGAGAGCTGTGACAGTGGGGTCACCTCGACTCTGGCAGCAATGCCGGAGCGATCGAGTGCACGCAGAGCCAGCTCTGGTGTTAATTCGCCATCCTGCAGTGGTAGACCTGAGAGCAGTGACTCAGGAGAGAGCGGAAAACCGTGCAACCGGCACTGTTGGAGCAGGGTGGTCAGCAGTGGATCAGACATGGGAGTAGTATATACTCCTTTCCCCATGTCTGATCCTCTGCTACAGAGTTTGTCGCTGTTGACCCGACGGCTGGGGAGGCCAGTCTCTGAGGTCTCCCTGCGGGCAGGTCTTCCCCTGGAGCAAGGGGAGATCGACCCTGGATTAGCGTTGATGGCCGCAGAGCAGGCCGGTTTCTCCGCCGCTATCGAAAAGCGTCAGTTAAAGGCGATTCCTCCTTTCCTGTTTCCTGTACTGCTGCTGTTGAAGGATCAGCGCAGCTGTCTATTGATTGCGCTCGATCAGCAGGAAGCTCAGGTGATTTTCCCGGAGCAGGGGGATCTTGCGCAGCCAATACCGAGAGGCCAATTGGAGTCGCTCTATGGCGGATCAATGATTGTGCTGAACCCTGCTGCAGAAGCTCAAGCAGAAAAAGAGACTGCTCTAGAACGCCCTAAGCGGTGGTTCTGGGGGACGATCTCAAAGTCATGGAAGCTCTATAGTGAGGTAGTTATTGCCTCACTGCTCGTCAACCTCTTCACGCTCGCCATTCCCCTGTTTGTGATGAATGTCTATGATCGCGTGGTTCCCAATGGTGCAACAGAGACGCTCTGGGTTCTGGCCACAGGGGTGATGATTGTGTTGGGCTTCGATTTCTTGTTGAGAGTTCTGAGGGGTTGGTTTCTCGATATAGCAGGGAAGCGTGCAGATCTACTGATCTCACAGTTTATGATGGAACAGCTGCTGGGGATGCGAATGGCAGTTCAGCCCCGCTCCGCTGGAGCGGTTTCCAGTCACATGAGGGAGTTTGAGAATTTAAGGGAGTTCTTTACCTCATCAACATTGATCTCTCTGGTGGATCTCCCATTCATTATTTTATTCCTGTTCATTATTCAAATGCTGGGCGGAGCATTGGCCTGGATTCCGTTGGCGGCAGTTATTCTGGTGCTGTTGTTGGGGCTGCTCATTCAGTTTCCACTCCATCGCCATATGAAAGCGGGTTTTCAACAGGGGGCGAAAAAACAGGGGGTGTTGGTTGAGGCGCTGACTGGCATGGAGGCAATCAAAAGCCAGGGTGCGGAGGGGGTCTTTCTTGGGCGTTGGAAGCAGTCAGTTGCACAGCTTGCGGATAGTAGTCAGCGTGGGCGTTTCTGGGGTCTATTGGCCTCAGGTTTTTCGACACTGGTCCATCAATTAACGATTGTTGTTGTTGTTGTCGTTGGTGCCGGTGCCATTGCGATTGGTGAGATGACTGTGGGTACACTGGTTGCTGTGACTATTCTGACAGGGCGGGTGATGGCTCCGCTGGGTAACATGGCTGCCTTGCTGGGGCGTTATAGACAATCGAGAGTGGCGCTAAAGGCACTTGATCAGATGATGGCGCTTCCGCTCGAGCGCCCGCCTGGGGAGCGCTTTTTCCATCGCCCCGACTGGCAGGGTGGGGTTGAGTTTGATCAGGTCACCTTTACCTATCCGGACCAGCAAAAGCCGGTACTGAGTGGACTGTCATTGAAGATTGAGCCGGGTGAACGGGTCGGCGTGATCGGAAAAATAGGATCAGGGAAGAGCACTTTATTGCGCCTGATGTTGGGGCTTTATCAACCACAGTCTGGCGTGGTTCGCGTGGATGGAACAGATCTGCAGCAGGTTGACCCAGCAGAGTTACGTCACCGTGCGGGATTTGTGCCGCAGGAAATCACGCTGTTCAGTGGGACTCTGCGAGAAAACCTATCGCTCGGTTTGCCAAATGTGGATGATGCGGCGCTATTGAGAGTGTCCAAGCTGACAGGTGTAGATGCGTTTGCACAGCAACACCCTGCCGGTTATGAGATGCAGATAGGAGAGCATGGACGAGGCCTTTCTGGTGGACAGCAGCAGGCCGTTGCGCTGGCGCGAGCGCTGATTCTGGAGCCATCTATCCTGCTGTTGGACGAGCCCACCAGCGCGATGGATAATGCAGCCGAGCATCAAATCAAGCAGCGGCTGTTGGAGACCTTGGCTGGTCGCACACTGATTTTGGTTACGCATCGCACCTCACTTCTCTCGCTGGTTGAACGATTGGTTGTGGTTGATGATGGCCGTGTGGTGATGGATGGCCCACGTGATGCAGTGCTCAAACGACTGTCTGGAGGTAACACTAAGCCCGAGGTGCCAGCAACATCATGAGATCTTTAGTGAAGCGGTTTTGGCTTCTCTGTGCCGTGTTGGTTGTGGTGCCAGCCCATGCAGGGGTCTCGATAAGTCCGGCTATTCTGGGGTTTTCTGCGGGACCTGGTGGGAACTACCGCATTCCGATTACCATCCGAAATACCTCAAAGGAGCGTGAAGAGAATCTGAAGCTCTATGTTGAGAGTACGCGCTCGGATCAGGATGCCTCAATGCTGGAGTGGGTTAAGGTCAGCAAAGAGAAGATTCAGTTGAAACCGAGTGCGACAGAAAAGGTCGACTTAAAGATCAAGATTCCTGGTAGTGCGAGCGGTGATTTTCGGGTGACGCTCTATATCGACCAAGATGAAGAGATTGTGAAACAACAAGTGCCAGTTGCTGAAGAGGAGGATCCCGGTCAGATCCAGCTCGGCCGACGCCGAACCCTTGATCTCCCAAGAAAGTTCAGTGGCCAGGTTGTGCAGACCATGCGGATGGGGATCCCCGTTCGGGTTCGAATTCAGAACGCAGAGAACGCAAACTGGAAAGAGCCGCAGCTCTCTTTTGGGCGACTTAATCTGGTCCCCGTGAAGAAAGAGAAGGGAGACTTTGCGATGGTCTCTGTGGTGATGAATCCCGGCTTCTACGACACAGAGGTGAAGGGAACCTGTAGGTTGCTCCATGCCAAGACCAAGAAAGAGCTGAAGGTCGCAGCACTGGATGGTGGAGGAGAGAACGTTCTACCAGCCATTGAGAAACTACTCCGCTGTCACTTTAAGGGTATGCCGCCAGCGGGGACCTATCTCACGGTGATGGATCTGGTGCAAGAGGTTCGAGGCAGTAACAATCCGGTGAAGAAGCAACTGCGGACCCGAATGGTGGTTGATGAGAAACTGCTGACAAAGCTGCAGTCGCGCGGTGATCAAGAGAAGAAGATAGCCGTGTCAGACAAGGCGCCGCTAATGGTAGAGCCATCACTGATTCGCCAGCAGCCTAAAGGGCGGCCAAAATCTGAAAGTGTTGTGGTCACCAATCCGACCGATCGTGTGCTCAATGTTGTGGCACGATTCCAATCCTTCTCCGATAGCAGGAAGCGCGCACCAAAGGTGAAGGTGAAGCCGAAGAAATTCAAGCTGCGCCCAGCTAAAGAGAAGAAGGTTTCGCTACAGATCAAGCCAGCCAAGGGCGCTGCAGCTTATGGCAAGCTAATTCTGTCGACTAAGGGCGGGGAGCCGGTTGAGGTACCTATGGTTATTGTGCCGCAGAAGGTCAAACCGAATGTTTCTGCAACGCTGGATGATGCCAAAGTAGATCTAGACCGAGAGAAAGAGTGGGTCACCATCTCTGCACAATTGGCAATGACAGGCCGCACCCATCTGGAAGATGTTGAGGTGGGGTTGAGAATTGAGAATTCCAAAGGAGAGCCAGTCAAGATTACTCAGATGGATGGTGTTGGTGACTTGCTGCTTCCAGGGGAGAAGCGTGAATTAACGCTGGGAATGTCGCTAAAAGAGCTGAAGGATGAGCAGTATAATGGTGCTATTGTGTTGAAAGGGTCGAATGACTTTGAACAGCGCACCAACCTGAAGTTTAGCGTTGATCGAGAGCGCCCAGAAATTCTGAGTCAACAGTGATGAAGCAAACCATAACACCGCGACCAATTCTGCTAGCCATACTTGCTTTGATGGCGGGTGCAACATCAGCCATAGCGCAGGAGAATGAGTCTGAACCGGTCACCTCATCTGCGGTGACGCTGACACTGGTGAATCCCCAAGAGCTGGTGGTGGTTGATGCAGGGCAGAGTGAGCCTGTTACGCTGGGTGGTGTGGGGGATGCTCAAATTCTTCATGCCAGCTGGAAAGTGAAAAGTAATGGTGGCTTCTATATCGATTTCACCGGTAACTCAAAGTCTGATGTGGGAGAGGACTTGGGCTATCCGCGTCTGGTCAAGCAGGATATTGATGCAGCGGGGGTACCGATTCCTAATCGTTATGATCACCTCAATACTACCTACGGTGCAGAGATCTCCAATATCGGGTCACTCAATATCACTGAGCGGGTTGAGTGGAGCGAGCTAGGGGATCATGCAGTTTTTGCTGGTGGGGGTGAGGCGCCAGCAGTTGCCGATTATGAACTGCAGCTGCCACCAGCGGGTCACCATATGGGTGTGATGCCACATGACCTGATTGGCAGTGAGGGGCAGTCAGAGTATGTTGAGGTGCGGCTCTATGTGAAGGGGGAGTCTGATGTGGACCGGCAAGCAGGGCTCTATACTGGTGAGGTCACGCTGACCATTACCCCCTATATGGAGTACCAGCCGGGACAGAATTAATCTTATGGCGCAGTTTGTGTGGCGGCAACGGTTACTTTCAGATTGGCTGTATAGGTGCCGGGTTGAATCGAGGCCTCTCTCGATAGGTCAGGGATGGTTGCCTGGAGGCGAATATTAACCTTTGCAGTCTCTGCATTCAGATTCTCATCGATGACCTGAACTTTGAGCAAACTGTCTGCATTGGCATTGAGGTCCTTCTCAAAATCGGCCCCACTTTTTGGACCCCAGCTCGCATTGCGCTCTGCCGCAGAGTGCTCGATCGGGAGCCCATCACAGTTGTTTCCAATGCAGACTGAGTCAATATTTTCGATCAGTAGGCTGAACTCTGCGGGAAGCTCATCGTAGGCCCCAGCAACTGTGCGCCCGGCGGCGTTCATATCAGCTTTGGTAAATGCAGGATAGGTGGGTGGCGTATAGGAGTTGGCGTCGGTTGCGGTGCCACTCTCAATCTTGATAGAGAAGGCGCCGTTACTCTGCACCTGCCAGAGGCCGATATCCGTGAGGTTGCTGCCGGGGGCGAGCTCGTTGGTTGTAATTGATGACTTCTCAAAGGTGAGCTGTTGCTGATTGATCAGTTGGACTGCAATAGGCGCACTACCGAGATCAGCACCACCAGCGACCCACTCCTGAATGAGAACACCATCAACAGCAGGCGCCTGCTGTGAATAGGCGGTATTACAGTAAAGTAGAGTTGGGAGAAGTAGAAAAATCCATGGCACTGGATGACCCTCCCATCAGTTATCCATCTGGTTAGCGGTAATGGTGATCTTGATATTTCCGCTATAGTTTCCAGGTTGGATATCCATTCGATCACTGATCTCTGCTGCCTCGGCCATCAGGGTGACTGAGACCGGTTCGGTGTCGAGATCCATTACCTGCATCGCCAAGCCATCAGTGCCAATATCACTACTGTAGGTCTGGCCATCACCACTCCATTCGCCATCATTCCCCTTGAGGCCAACGGCGGTGCCGTTCTTGGCCATGACCATGGAGCTGATATTTTGTCCGGTGATGGTGAAGGTGGTGGGAAGTTCATCAAACTCACCATTAACCGGATTGCCTGCGGCATCAAGGTCGGGCTTGGTAAATGAGATGTACTCTGGGGGGGTGTAGGAGCCAGCAGGCGCTGCGCCAGGTTCGAACTTCACCACAAAGGAGCCGTTGGTGGTAACCGCCCACTTTCCAATCTCGGTGGCTCCTGCGCCAGGGGTCAGCGTGCTGCCCGATGCAGAATTAGTGTCCATAGTAAGAAACTGGGGATTGTTGACAGTGATCTTGATCTCATCCTCATTAGCCTCCTGCGCCTGGGCAGACAAGGGCGAGATCAGCCCGAAGATGATGCTAATCTTGAGTAAAGATGGCGTTCGGTTGAGGGTCACAGATTCCCACCAATCGCAGCCACCTGAGTGACGGTTGGCTGGGTTGCAATAACGGTGAGTTGGATCGCTGCCTGATAGGTGCCCGGTTGGACATTCCATGCATTGTTCATTTCAGGGATGGTGACCTGCATGGCGATCTCTGGGGGTTCCCAAAGGCCCCCTTCGGGTGCCTCATCCATGACTTGGACATTGATGCCGCCTCCCATCTCAGCGCCCATCAAGTTGCCCTCTTTCGGCCCCCAAGTGGCCTGACCTGCGGTTGCCATATCGAAGATAACGGAGTCAGCGCCAACCATCGTTTTTGCGCCCTCTGCACCCACCGTTGCAATCGACTCAATGTTGGAAAAGACAATACTGAAGGTTGCAGGCAGTTCGTCAAACGAGTCTGCGATCCCGATCCCGGCAGCGTTTAGATCCTGCTTAGTGAATGCAGGATAATCAGGCGGGGTATACCCCAGCTGTTCTGCAGTCTGTGGATTACCGTTTGCATCAGGTGGGAAGGTTGAAAGCAGCTTTGCGGTAAAAGAGCCATTGCTCCAGACCTGCCAACGGGCAATGTCTTTAGGGAGCCCATCAAAGGCGACATTTGGCGCGTCAACCTGATTGTCTGTCAGAATAAGGCGTTGAGGCATTTCAATCTCAAGCGCTTGGGTCTGAAACTCAAGATCTTCGCCAGTCCATGCCGTCGCATTCTCGGCGTTGATCCCCTCTTCTGCGCCAGCATAGGGGTCTGCCCAGTAGTAAGTTGCATTAGCGGCTTCGCCTGCTAATGCACATGCCGCTGCATCGGCGGCAGCCACGGGGTCACC
>CAZKCT010000058.1:0-11557 GCA_964551545.1 uncultured Piscirickettsiaceae bacterium
TTCTGGTTCTGGTTCTGGTTCTGGTTCTGGTTCTGGTTCTGGTTCTGGAGAATGATCTGTCGGCTGTGTCGAGTGATCCGCCTCATTCTCATCAGCTGTAGCCGCTGAAGTGAGACCCGGTGGCTGAATCAACTCAATTTCGATCTCACAACCCAGTGCTTTCAGGTCAGAAGTAAAATTGTAGGCCTCTTCCTGCGTCGGAAACCCCATCGGAACCTGAAGTGGCAGCACAATCCGAACCATCTGTGCCTGCTCCGAGGTGAAGTGAACTCTTTTCTCCAGCCACGCCTCAATCTCAGGAATCCTTCTGGGGTCCTGGATGGTGACGACACTGGCAAAATAGGCCTCGTTACTCACGCTCACCTTGATGATGTTACGAAAATGTTACCCGGCATCATACCCCAGATTCGGCCCCAGCCATTTCTCCACCTGCTCGACGGCCATTCCCTTGCGCGCCGCATAATTCTCCACCTGATCCCGATTTATTTTCCCGACTGCAAAGTAACGAGCATCCGGGTGAGCAAAATAGAGCCCACTGACCGATGCCGTCGGCACCATCGCTTTCGACTCGGTAAGCCAGATTCCGCTGTTATGTGCGACCTCAAGCAGCTCCCAGAGTAGATCTTTCTCCGTGTGATCCGGCGACGCGGGATAACCCATTGCCGGACGGATGCCCTGATACTGCTCGGCAATCAGTGCTTTATTGTCGAGCTGTTCATCAGCAGCATAGCCCCACAACTCTCTACGCACCTTCTGGTGCAGCCACTCCGTCAGCGCCTCGGCAAGACGGTCGGCAACCGCTTTCAACATCAGCGCGCTGTAGTCATCATGGTCTGCCTCAAACTCGGCCACCTTCTCCTCGACACCGATCCCGGCAGTCGCCGCAAAACCGCCGACATAGTCGATCTGGCCATTTTCCTTGGGGCTCACAAAATCACTCAGGCACTCATTGGCCCGCCCCTCCGGCTGCTTGCCCTGTTTACGCAGGAAGTGGAGTGTGGCAAGCGTCTCGTTCTCCTCGCCATAAAGCGCCACATCATCCCCCACTGCATTGGCCGGGAATAACCCAACCACCGCATTGGCCTGCAGCCAGTTCCCGGACAGAATCTGTTCCAGCATTGCCTGACCATCGGCAAACAGTTTACGCGCCTCCTCACCTTTCTCGGCATCCTCAAGGATTTTCGGATAGCGCCCCTTCAGCTCCCAAGCATGGAAGAAGAAGGTCCAGTCAATATAGGGAACCACCTCATTGAGGTCGATGTTCTCCAACACCGTCACGCCGGGTGCCTGTGGTGCAGTGGGTTTCCACTGACTCCAGTCGATAGGAGACGGGTTCTCCTGCGCCTTCTGCAGGCTAACCAGAGAGGCTGCCGACTGTTTGCTGGCACGGCGCTGACGCACCTGTTCATATTCGTTACGGGTCTCTTCGAGGAAGCCCGCCTTCTGTCCCTCGGAGAGCAGCGTGGTCGCCACCCCCACCGCCCGCGAGGCATCCGAGACATGGATCACCCCGTGTGCGTACTCCGGTTCTGCCTTCACGGCAGTATGCGCCTTCGAGGTGGTCGCCCCACCCAGCATCAGCGGAACCGTGAACCCCTGTCGGGTCATCTCTTTGGCAATGTGGACCATCTCATCCAACGATGGCGTGATCAGCCCAGAGAGGCCAATGATATCGGCTCCCTCCTCTTTGGCCCGCTGCAGAATGGTCTCTGCCGGTACCATCACCCCAAGGTCGATTACCTCATAGTTGTTGCACTGCAGCACCACCCCGACGATATTCTTGCCAATGTCATGGACATCGCCTTTCACCGTCGCCAATACAATCTTGCCCTGACTCTCGACCGCACACTCCGCCTTCTCTTCCTGTAGATAAGGATCGAGATAGGCGACCGATTTCTTCATCACCCGTGCCGACTTCACCACCTGCGGCAGGAACATCTTGCCTGCCCCAAACAGCTCACCAACCACGTTCATCCCATCCATCAATGGGCCTTCGATCACATCGATGGTTTTTTCAAACTGCTGACGCGCCGCTTCGGTATCCTCATCAATATACTCGGTGATGCCCTTGACCAGCGCATGTTCCAGCCGCTTGGCTACCGGCCAGCTGCGCCACTCCAGATCAGCCTTGTTCTCCCCGCCGGCTGAACCATCTCCAAGATATTTCGGCGCCAGATCGACCAACCGCTCGCCCGCCTCGGGATCCCGATTGAGTACGACATCCTCCACTGCGTTGCGTAGCTCCTCGGGTAGATCATCATAAACCGCGAGCTGTGCGGCGTTGACGATGCCCATCCCCATGCCTGCCTGAATGGCGTGATAGAGGAAGACTGCATGAATCGCCTCACGCACCGGGTTATTGCCCCGGAAGGAGAAGGAGACATTGGAGACGCCACCAGAGACCTTGGCGTGAGGCAGCGTCTGCTTGATGGTGCGAGTCGCCTCGATGAAGTCGACGCCGTAGTTGTTGTGCTCCTCAATCCCGGTCGCGACGGCAAATATGTTGGGATCGAAAATGATATCTTCAGGTGGAAAACCGATCTCGTCGACCAGAATCTTGTAGGCGCGGGTACAGATCTCCACCTTGCGCGCCTCGGTATCGGCCTGCCCCGTCTCATCAAAGGCCATGACGATGATCGCCGCACCATAACGACGGCAGAGCGCTGCATGGTGGCGGAATACATCTTCGCCCTCCTTCATCGAGATGGAGTTGACGATCGGTTTGCCTTGCGAGCACTGCAGCCCCGCCTCGATAATCTCCCATTTGGAAGAGTCGATCATCAGCGGCATCTTGGCGATATCGGGCTCGGAGGCGATCAGATTGAGGAAGCGGACCATCGCCGCCTTGCCGTCGAGCATCCCCTCATCCATATTGACATCAACCACCTGCGCCCCGTTCTCGACCTGGGTGCGACAGATATCGAGCGCCTCTTCGTACGCCTCATTGAGAATGAGCCGCTTGAACTTGGCAGAACCGGTGACATTGGCGCGCTCTCCCACATTGACAAAGAGCGAGTCCTCCCCGATATTGAGTGGCTCCAACCCGGAGAGACGACACTCCGGCGTAATATCCGGTAGCTGACGCGGTGTCTTCCCGGCCATCTTCTCGGCGATAGCGCGAATGTGGTCGGGAGAGGAACCACAGCAACCCCCCACGATATTGAGGAAACCGGAGTCAGCCCACTCCCCGACAAAATCCGCCATCTGCTCCGGGGTCAGGTCATATTCACCAAACTCATTGGGCAATCCCGCATTGGGATGGGCGGAGACAAAGGTCTCACAGACCCGCGACATCTCCTCTGCATACTGGCGCAGCATGTCTGGCCCCAGCGCACAGTTGAGCCCCATGCTCAACGGCTTGGCGTGGCGCAGGCTGTTGTAGAAGGCCTCGGTGGTCTGCCCGGAGAGAGTGCGACCCGAAGCATCCGTAATGGTCCCCGAGATCATGATCGGCAGACGGATGTCGTGTGTCTCGAAATATTGGTCGATCGCAAACAGCGCCGCCTTGGCATTGAGGGTATCGAAGATGGTCTCGACCAGCAGTAGGTCTGCCCCCCCTTCAATCAGGGCTGCCACTGACTCCGTGTAGTTTTCGACCAGCTCCATGAAACTGATATTGCGGAAACCGGGATCATTGACATCCGGAGAGATGGAGCAGGTGCGACCCGTTGGGCCCAACACCGCCGCCACAAAACGGGGCTTCTCCAAGGTGGAATACTTGTCTGCCGCCGCACGGGCAAGACGGGTCGCCTCCAGATTGATCTCGTAGACCAACTCCTCCATCTCGTAATCTGCCATCGAGACCCGAGTGCCATTGAAGGTATTGGTCTCCAGGATGTCGGCCCCAGCCTCCAGATACTGCTCATGGATTCCCTGAATAATCTCTGGCTGCGTCAACGCCAGCAGGTCATTGTTTCCCTTGAGATCAATGTGCCAATCGGCGAAGCGCTCACCACGATAATCCGCCTCTTCCAATTTATGGCGCTGGATCATCGTCCCCATTGCGCCATCCAGAATTAGAATGCGCTCGGCCATCAGGGTTTTCAATTGTTCAGTTCGATCGACAGACATGGGGGATTTTCCTGCAAAAACGGTCCACCATTTTACCTTATTCACACTTTTCATGATGCGCAGCGCACGGGGCACACCCCCCTTTTCTGAAAGCCACTGCCCGACCGTGAGTCCATTTCAACCAGCTGCGGTACAATGCGCACCATACAAGGTGGCAGAAATAGACCGAAGCGGTTCGCGCGCCCCATCCCATCACCTCAGGATCCCACGATGTCCCTCCCCTCCAAACAAGACTGTTACTTCTGCCAGGTCTCCAAAGGTGAGGCCGACCCTTTTATCTTTGAAAACCATTCATTCATCAGCATCTTCGACACCCACCCAGTCAACCCGGGCCATGCACTGGTCATCCCGAGAAGGCACGTTGCCTCCATTTTCGACCTCAACGAGCAGGAACGAACCGACTACTTCGATGCCATTCGCGGGGTAAAAAACGTGATTGAAGAGACCGGCATGCGCAATCTCTACCAGAAGATGATGGAGCGAGAGTACCTGCAAGACCGCCCCAAAGATCACATTGAGACCGTTCTGCAACTCCCCTTTCTGGAGAGCCGGCCCAATGCCTACACCATTGGCAATAACGACGGAAGAGAGGCAGGAAGAAGCATCGACCACCTCCATGTGATCGTTCTGCCACGCTACAAAGGCGATGTCGAGAATCCCAGCGGCGGCATCCGCAATGTCATCCCCTGCCGGGCTAATTACCAGAGAAGATAGAAGTCAGGGGCAAAACCCTAGGCTCTGATTAACACTCCGTAATACTGACCGCGAGCCCACCCAGTGAGGTCTCCTTGTATTTCGTCGACATCTCCTGACCGGTTCGTTTCATCGCCTCGATACAGCTGTCGAGCGGCATGAAGTGACTGCCATCGCCCCGTAGTGCAAGCGTCGCTGCGGTATAGGCCTTGATGGCACCAAACCCGTTACGCTCAATACAGGGCACCTGCACCAGCCCTTGAACCGGATCACAGGTCATCCCCAGATGGTGCTCCAGTGCGATCTCTGCCGCATTCTCGATCTGTTGTGGCGTTCCCCCTTTGGCAGCACAGAGCCCTGCAGCCGCCATCGCTGCCGCTGAACCAACCTCCCCCTGACATCCAACCTCGGCGCCGGAGATCGAGCTGCGGTGTTTGATCAACCCACCAATGGCGCTGGCAGTGAGCAGAAAAGTCTCGACCTGTGTTGCGCTCCCCTGCTCATGAGTCACCAAATAGTAGAGCACCGCAGGAATCACCCCGGCAGCACCATTAGTGGGTGCTGTGACCACCAGATGACCCGCCGCATTCTCCTCATTGACCGCCATCGCATAGGCACAGAGCCACTCATTGATAGAGACCCCTTGTGTATTTTCCTCAATACTCTGGTGCAATTGTTTGGCCCGACGAGAGATCTCCAGTCCACCAGGCAGCACCCCTTCGGCCTGCAGTCCATTGCGGATACAGCGCTGCATTGACGCCCAGATCGCTGCCATCCCCTCTCGCAGCGCCTGCGCTGAGTGGTGCTCCCGTTCATTCTCCCGCTTCATCTCGGCAATGGTAAGGCTATGCTGACCCGCCATTTCCAGCATGGCTTGTGCTGATTCAAACGGATAGGGGCAAGATGGAGAGCTGCCCATCTTCAATGGCGCCTCCAGTGTACTGATCTCCTGCAGCGTACTGATAAAGCCACCCCCGATCGAGAAGTAGGTCTCTCTCTCAGCAACCGTTCCATCAGCCTCAACCAACTCGAAAATCATGCCATTGGGGTGTTGCGGCAACGGCTCGCCGGTATCGAAAACAATATCGTCTGCCGGAGTAAACCGAAGTGCCGTACCATCGTCCAGAGTAATCTGGTCCTGCTGCCACAAATTCTCGACCAAAGCGGAGACCGACCGATCCACCAGCGCCTCCGGGGTATAGCCATGCAGCCCCAGGGTGATCGCCTGATCAGTTGCGTGCCCTTTTCCGGTATAGGCCAGCGACCCTTTGAGAGTGCAGCGAACCGAAACTGCCTTCCCCCCAGACACCCGATCTCCGCGCCTCTGGAGACGGGCAACAAAATCATTGGCTGCCACCATCGGCCCCAGAGTATGAGAACTCGATGGCCCAATACCAATCTTGAACAGCTCTAAAACACTGATAAACATTAGGTCATTCCCATGTCGATCGACATATCCCTACCTTATCAGCGCACAACATTTTAAGCGACATAATCCAGAGGGCACCAACACCATCCTCAATCCGATACAGCTTTCACCTCTTCCTATAAAAGCGGGTACGATATCCTCACATTTCAGAAACCATCAGATCGACATTGATTCTCCAAGTCGCCATTTTCTCAACTCCACTCAGAAGAGTATTTGATTACCGTCCTGTGGCTGGAACGACCCAAGACCAGTACCTCACCGGGATACGGGTGCGGGTGCCATTTGGACAGCAGCAGCGGGTCGGGGTGGTGCTGGGGGTTACCGACCGTTCAGAGTTCCCGAAAGAGAAGCTGAAACCAATCAGTAAGGTCATTGATTCACAGCCGCTACTCCCTGCACTACTCCACAAGCTGCTGCTACAGTCTGCCCGTTACTACCACCACCCCATCGG
Source organism: uncultured Piscirickettsiaceae bacterium (assembly GCA_964551545.1). Lineage (GTDB taxonomy): Bacteria > Pseudomonadota > Gammaproteobacteria > Thiopontia. The sequence goes on from CAZKCT010000058.1 coordinate 6,645, forward strand.
GGAGGTCTACGAGACTGCGTTACCCGCGCTGCTACGACAAGGAAGGACTGCAACAGCACAGACCGAGTCGATCTATCGGATCACGCCTGAAGGGGAAGATTACGATCCTCAATCAATGAAACATGCGCCGGTGCAGCAGCGGTTACTGAAGAGCTTGCAAGCGGAACGTGCCGGGCTGAATGGCAAGGCCTTGCAGCAAGTTGCTGACCATTGGCGTACGCCAATTCAGGGGTTGATGGAGAAAGGGTTGGTGACACAACAGGAAAAGCAGTCACAACCTGCCTCCGGCTCATCCAGCGATGATGCCCATCCCCTCAACGCTGAGCAGCAACAAGCGACAACCCTGATTCAGCAACAACTGGAACAGACTCATCCATCTCCCGTGCTGTTGGAGGGGGTGACCGGCAGCGGCAAGACCGAGGTCTATCTGCAACTGATCCAGCAGGTGCTGGATACGGGCAAACAGGCACTGATTCTGGTGCCGGAGATTTCGCTGACCCCTCAGACAGTGGCACGTTTTCAGCAACGCTTTGCAGTGCCGATCGCACTATTGCACTCAGGGCGTAGTGCCACGGAACGACTCAACGACTGGATTTCGGCGCGTGATGGTACGGCAAGGATTCTGATCGGCACCCGCTCTGCGATCTTTGCGCCACTGAAAGATCCGGGCATCCTCATTGTCGATGAGGAGCATGATGGCTCCTTCAAACAACAAGATGGATTCCGCTACTCGGCGCGCGATCTTGCAGTGCTACGCGGGCAGCTGGAGCAGATTCCAGTGGTGCTGGGGAGTGCCACCCCCTCATTCGAGAGCCTGCATAATGCCGAGCACGGAAAGTACCACAAGGTGGTGCTCTCGAAACGAGCTGGTGGTGCAGTACCCCCTCAGATCTCACTCATTGATGTACGCTCCAGGAAGATGGCACACCTGCTCTCTGCCCCATTGATCGAGAAGATTGAACAACACCTCTCCGCACAGGGACAGGTACTGCTCTTTCTCAACCGCCGTGGCTATGCCCCTGCTCTGCTCTGCCGCAGCTGCGGATGGATTCCCACCTGCCCGCGTTGCGAGATCCACTACACCTACCATCAGCACCGTGATCGATTGGTCTGTCACCACTGTGGTGGAGAACGCCCACACCCAAGCCGCTGTCCAGAGTGCGAAGGCGAAGAGATCAAGGCGCTGGGGGCCGGCACAGAACGGATTGAGGAGGCGCTGCAGCAGCAGTTCCCTCACCACTCAATCGCCCGCATCGATCGAGACACCACCCGCAAGAAGGGGGAGATTGGTCGCAAGCTGGAACAGATTCATGCCGGTGAACACCAACTGTTGCTGGGGACGCAGATGCTGGCAAAGGGGCATCACTTCCCCAACGTGACACTAGTGACCATTCTCGATGCCGATGGCGGACTATTTGGGGCAGACTTCCGCACCACCGAACAGATGGGGCAACTGATCACTCAGGTCGCGGGGCGCGCAGGACGTGCCGAACGCCCAGGAGAGATGGCGATTCAGACCCACCATCCCGACCACCCCCTGCTGCTCACACTACTGCAACAAGGGTATCCCACATTTTCGGAGCAACTACTATCCGAGCGCCGACAGGCGCTGCTGCCCCCCTATAGCCACTGGGCACTGATTCGCGCCGAGGCCGCACAATCCGCGCAGGGGCATGCTTTTCTACAGCAGGTACACGATCTCGCAATGCACTACGCGATCCCGGAGGTCGAGGTACTGGGGCCAATCCCAGCCCCTATGGAGAAGCGGGCTGGCCGCTACCGGCTACAGCTTCTGCTACAGTCCAGCCGACGGACCCCACTACACCAGCTGCTGGCCTCAGTAGTGCCTGCGCTGGAGACGATGAAGGAGGGGCGCAAGGTGCGCTGGTCGGTAGATGTCGACCCCATCGATATGTTGTAAGGTAGAGCGATGAACTACGGCTTCACGGATCTGCTGACACTGCTCGGCTCACTGGGCCTCTTCCTCTACGGCATGAAGGTGATGAGTGATGCCTTGATGGCGCTGGCGGGCGATAACATGCGCAATATTCTCGCCACTACCACCTCCAACCGTTTTTTGGCCCTCACCACCGGATTCTTCATTACTGCCGCTATCCAGTCCTCCTCGGCCACAACGCTGATGGTGGTCAGTTTTGTGAATGCCAACCTGCTGACACTGACCGAGGCAGTCGGGGTGATCATGGGGGCCAATATCGGCACCACGGTCACCGCGTGGCTGATCTCCATCCTCGGCTTCAAGGTGAAGATGAGCGCGATCGCCCTGCCGCTGGTGGGGGTCGGGTTCCTGCTCTCGATGTCGAAGAACGATCAGCGTAGAAACTGGGGGCTCTTCATTGTCGGTTTCTCGGTGCTATTTATCGGTCTTCAGTTTCTCAAGGATTCTGTGCCCGACATCCGCAGCCATCCGGAGATACTCGCCTTCCTCACCGAGTACACCAGCCACGGTTATGCCTCGGTACTACTGTTCATGTTGATCGGCACCATTCTGACGCTGGTCGTCCAATCCTCCAGCGCCACCATGGCTCTCACCCTGCTGATGACCTTTGAGGGGTGGATCCCCTTCGATATGGCCGCCGCCATGGTGCTGGGAGAGAACATCGGCACCACTATTACCGCCAACCTTGCTGCCATTGTCGCCAACTTCCACGCCAAGCGGGCGGCACGCGCCCATCTGATCTTCAATCTGATGGGGGTACTGTGGCTACTACTGCTCTTCTACCCCTTCATCGAGGGGGTCGGCGCGGTGGTCGAACAGCTGGAGGGGCAATCCCCATTCCTCACGGCGGCAGCGATCCCGATCGCCCTCTCGCTATTTCATACCAGCTTCAACATTCTCAACGCGGTACTGTTGATCGGTTTCCTGCCTCTGATTGTGCGCGTGGTCGAACGGATGATCCCCCGCGTTCAGAAGGCGCCTCAACAGATCGACCAGCCCCGATTCCTGACCAAAAGCTCATTGAAGTATCCACAGACCGGCATCAAGGCGATCAGTGATGAGTCCGTTCGACTGTTGGAGAATGCTGCCTACCGGGTGCTCTCTCATGGCCTCTCGGTCCACCGCTCTGATCTGGAGTCAGATCGGCATCTGAAGGAGATCGTTGAGCAATCAAGTGCCATCGAGGTCAACATCGAACAGATCTACCTCACCCAGATCAAAGAGATTTACAGCCAGATTCTGGAGTACGCCACGGAGCTACAGGGGCGCTTCGATCTCAAGGAGGAGGAGATTGAGGCAATCCGCAATATGCTGGTGGCTGATCGGCTACTGGTACAGGTAGTGAAACGGATGAAACCGCTACAGGTCAACATCAACCGTTATCTGACCACCGACAACGATACCGTGCGCAAGGAGTACAACAAGCTGCGCCGCGCCATTCTCAGAGTGGTGCGAGAGATCAAGCGCATCGGTCCGCCCGAGAACCTGCCGCAACATCTGGAACGGCTCCACAACCTGCGCAAGCGGTCCAAGAAACTCGACCTGCTCTTCAGTGATCAGATTGGCGATCAACTGCGGGCGGGGAACATCACCCGCACCATGGCCACATCACTGCTGAACGACAGCTCCAACGCCGCACGCATCACCAAGAATCTGGTTGATGTGGCAACCATTCTCTATCGCCCAACCGACCTTCAGATCAACAAGATTGATGAGCAGAACGCACAGGAGTACCCCGGCAGCCAGTCACCAGCGACTAAGGCATAGAGGTGGCTACCCCTCCTTGAACTGCGTCTTGTCGATTCCGTGCTTCTGCATCTTGTCGTAGAGGGTCTTGCGCGGTAATCCCAGCTGGCCCATCGCCCCCTTGATGCCCCCCTTGTTGGCGGCCAGCGCCTGCTCAATCAGGCTCTTCTCAAAGCACTCGACCTGGCGTGGCAGCGTCACCGAATCACTATCGCGCTCCTCATCCAATAGCTGGTTGAAATCAAAACCACATTGTCCACCCAACAGCAGATAGCGCTCTGCAAGGTTCCGTAGCTCACGCACATTGCCGGGCCAGTCATGGGTCAGCAGCGCGCTCATCTGCTGTGCGCTGGGCAGAGCAATCTCCCGCCCATAACGGGCACTGGCAACCAACAGGAAGTGCTGGAACAGCATGGGGATGTCCTCCATCCGCATCCGTAGCGGGGGAATCTCGATGCTGACCACGTTGAGTCGGTAGTAGAGGTCCTCACGGAAGCTGCCCTCATCAGCCGCCTTGCGAAGGTCCACCTTGGTCGCAGCCACAATTCTGAGATTGAGTGGAATCAGCTCATTTGAACCCAGTCGCTCCACCGCCCGGTCTTGTAGCACTCGCAGCAACCGTACCTGCGCCACCAGCGGCATGCTCTCGATCTCATCGAGGAAGAGCGTTCCTCCATCCGCATGCTCGAACTTTCCGATCCGCGTCTCGGTTGCACCAGTAAAAGCCCCGGCCTGATGGCCAAACAGTTCACTCTCGATGATGCTCTCCGGTACTGCACCACAGTTGATGGCCACAAAGTTGTGTTCGCGACGGCTACTCTGCTCATGCAGGGTACGAGCAACCATCTCTTTTCCAGACCCCGTCTCGCCCAGGATGAGGATATCAGCATCGGTATCGGCCACCTGAGCAATGGTATTGCGCAGCCGCTGAACCGACACAGTGCGGCCAATGATGCGCGGCCCCAGCCCCGATTGGCTGCCAACCTCACGACGCAACTGACGATTCTCCAGAGTCAGCGTGCGCTTCTCCAGTGCGCGCCGCACCGTCTCTACCAGCCGATCTGCCGAGAACGGTTTTTCAATGAAATCGTAGGCCCCATCCCGAATCGACCCCACCGCGAGCTCGATGTCGGCATGACCACTAATCAGGATCAACGGCAGGTCTGGATCAATCTCCTGCACCTTGGCCAGCAGCTCGGTCCCACTCATC
>CAZKCT010000059.1:0-10973 GCA_964551545.1 uncultured Piscirickettsiaceae bacterium
ACCCATCTCGTAGCCGTCGGCATGGTGGTTCTGGTCTGGGACTATCGATTGCGCGAGCCATCGTCACGGCGCATGATGGGGAGATTGATGCAGAGCCTTCTCCGTTGGGCGGTATTCGTATCACCCTGCAGTTACCAATTGAGCAGAAAGGGTAGAGAGATGACCGCACAGCAGATCCTGATTGTTGAGGATGAGCCAAAGATTGCGCAGCTGCTGCAAGACTATCTGCAGCAGAGTGGCTTCTCTACCGAATGGATGGGTGAGGGGGAGGGCGTCGTCGAGCGGATCAAAGAACAGAGGCCCGACATGGTGCTCCTCGACCTGATGTTGCCCGGAAAAGATGGAATCTCCATCTGCAAGGAGGTTCGGGCCTTCAGTCAGGTGCCGATCATTATGGTGACTGCGAGGGTGGAGGAGATTGACCGGATTCTGGGGCTGGAGATCGGGGCCAATGACTACATCTGTAAACCATTTAGCCCGCGTGAGGTGGTGGCCCGGGTCAAGGCGCTGTTTCGTACGCTATTGTCCCGTAATGAATCGGCAGTTGAGAACTGTCTGGTTGTGCTCAATGAGGAGCAGATGTTAGCGACGGTATCCGGTGAGGCGCTGGAGCTGACGCCGGTGGAATTCCGGCTATTGAAGACGCTGGTGGATCAGCCAGGGCGCATCTTCTCCCGCAGCCAGTTGATGGAAAACCTCTATGAAGATCATCGAGTGGTGACCGATCGCACCATTGATAGCCATGTGAAGAATCTGCGCAAGAAGATTGCGGAGCACTACAGTGAGGGTGAGCTGATCCGATCGGTCTATGGGGTGGGTTACAAGTTTGAGGCGATGGGTCTGTAGTCTTTCGAATCCACGCTTTCTCCACATTTTCAGCATGCCGTCTCCTTACAATGGTGCTCTATTGTGAAGGAGAGGCTCTATCCCGGCGTACATTCCTCTCTGATTCTGAGTTGATTGGAACGAGCAAGCTCCAGCACAAACTCAAAGGTAAGAGAGTCTTTTTCCTCCATACTCCTATCAATGATTAAGCACTTTTCTCCATCAGTGACACGAGGATGTACATGATGGTGATAACGAAGTTTTTTGGCTTCCCCATCTTGTGCAATTTGCGGCGAAATATGCTCAATCCAGTCACTGGGGCGAAACTTGCTTCCATCCGGTCTCATCCCCTCAACCACGAAACGGCAATGCCCTCTTTTCCCCTGCGGTATTCTATTTTAATGTGACAATGACTGATTAATCGATTGCTGATCCATCCTCAGAAAAGCCTTGGTCACTTTTGACATTTCTCCATAGAACGGAAGATCTGCTGCTTCAATCACTTGATTACAGAAGTTAGGTGCCCACTGTGACAGGTGCTCCTCAACAAACTTCTTCTGCACAGTCAGGCAATATTCAGCACCTTCATCGTCGCCTTCCTCCCATTTCTCGGCTTCCCACTCCGAAAGCCTCTGCATAAACTCCAGCTCAACACTGATATGATCAGGTATCCCTGTAAACTTCGACTCATACTCTAGACCAGCTGTCTCGATAAACTTCTTTACCCTGACAGTCCTCTCACCCCATAGGGCACCTGAGCCACTTTCATTCTCGGTAAAGACCGATTCATGCGCTGAGATATGGCTGCCAGGGCCGATAAATAGTCGCGTAAATTCAACCCCCAGATCTTCCATCAGGTCAGATTCAGGTCTGCTATAGAAGGATTCTCCAAACTCGACTTCCATCTCTGAGAAAACCCCCGACATGCGGGGATCTCTCAGTTCATTGATGAAAGTTTCTGAAGGCTCCTTCCGAAAAACGGCAGTTAACAACCCATAAATCGTGCTTCTTGATTTTGCATTACCAGCCATCTTTTCCATTTCGATTACCATAAAATGCCTCCCGTTATACCTTGCTTACCCGAACAATCGTATCCATCCAGCGTTGACCACCACTGATAGGGTCTGAGCTGTTTGGAATGATCGTGTTGGGGTGAGTACCATGCTTGTCCCACCACATATTTTTGGCATCCGGGTCTGCATTGATGCCATCTACTGTAGTCGGTGAACTCTTTCCAGAACCGTAAATACCGGAGTGTTGGCGCCCAAAGTGATGTGAAATGGCAATAACACCGGGAATGATCCCCTCGGTAACATGCGCTGTGGTGGTAATCTCACCAAGGTCACTTGCTACTTTGATGCTATCCCCATCACTAATGCCACGTTCTGCCGCAGTTTTACTGTTAATCCAGGCAGGGTTGTCATGCTTGATCTCGGACAACCACTTGCAGTGGGCAGTACGGGAATGAGTATGCACTGCAACCTTGTAGGTAGTCAGATGAAGATCATCCTTACCTTTATTCTGCCACTCTGGAGTAGGAGTATAGGTTGGGAATGCCGGGAACCCCTTGGAAGCAAAGTTGTCGGAGTAGAAGTCAAGCAGACCGGACTTGGTGAATGATGTATTGGGCGGATAGGCCTTGCGTGGTGTCCCTTCGATATCCTGTGCAATATAGGCACTTTTTGCACCCTCAACTCCCAGATAGCCCTTGCGCCTGGCCTCTGCTTCACTGGCTCCGGCCTTCTTGTAGTTCCAGTAGACGCCCGTTTTCTCATCAAGAATCACCCCATCTCCGGAAACGTCAACCTTCTCTTCATAGAAACCGAAATTGGGTTTCGCATCCTTGTCATGCCAGACACCATGCTTCTTCATATATTCGAAGCCGCCAGCTTCTCTGACACCGGGTGTCATCTCACAGGATTGGCGTACATAATCCTCTTTTGTCTTATAGGCCAGCTCAATACCCAGGCGTTTAGCCAGGCCGTAAAACACCTCACCCTGATCCTTTGATTCACCCAGTGGTTTAACCAGCGGTTGGCGAATATAGTACTCCCCGATTCCGGTTGGATCGACCATGTCCTCATAATCCCAACGCTCCAAATAGGTAACATCAGGAATAATCAGATCCGCATATTGCGAGGTCTCGTCATAGACAATATTCTGATTGATGCTAAAGGGAATCAACTTCTCATTCTTCAAAACCTCTTCTGCCTCATTGTTATTGCCGTTGATAAATGCCTGATTATTACAACTTGACCAGTAGACCGTGGGGCGACCGTTACGACCGTCCTTGATCATGGGCAAATTCTGCTGACTGGCCTGATGAGTAGGGAATGCCGCCTCACCAGGAAATCCATTGACGATATCGAGTCCTTTCTGCAGCTTGGCTTTGGGTGAGTGCGGATGCTTCCAGCCTGCACCAACCCCCATGATTCGACCGCCTTTTGTGTCAAGGTTGTTGGTGATTGCGGACAGCAACATTGCCGCACGCTCCTGATCTGCCCCGTGGTAGTGCATGACTGTGCCGCGATAACCAATCAGACAGGCTGACTTCGCCCTGGCATATCCACGTGCAATCTGACGGATCTTGGCCGCTGAAACACCGCTCTTGCTCTCGGCAAACTCCGGGGTGAATTTGGCGATATGCTCTTTGATGGCGGCAACCTTCTCATCATCTGTTGCATGGTGGTTGGGAGAGACACGCATATATTTCAGATGATCCCTGCGGAACAGCCCCTCATTCATGATTACGTTGACCATCGACAACATCACAAGGCCATCCATACCGGGTTTGATCGGAATCCATTCGGTTGACTTGGCAGCGGTGTTGGAGAGCCGCACGTCAAAGGTGTAGAGCGGTACATTACGCTCCACCATCGCTCGAATCAGGCGCTGTGAGGTCGGGATATGGTTGGTGTGGGTCTCAAACTGATTGGAGCCAAAGTTGACCACAAAATCGGTATGGTCATAGTCCCAGTTATCATACATCCCGCCCCACAAACTCTCCTGTCCGACCCACTTTGGCCCCTCACATACCGAGGTGTGGGTACCAATGGTCTGGCTGCCGAAGGCATCCATAAAGTCATGCATAATTGAGGACTGACTCCCCTTGTGGCGACCATACTGATACATAAACAGCTCGGGGGTTCCTGCATCCAGCAATGGTTTTAACTTCGAGGCGATCAGATCCAGCGCCTCATCCCAGGAGATCCGCTTCCACTTGTGCTCACCACGTTTACCGACCCGCAACATTGGATAAAGAATACGATCCGGGAAGTAGACTTGATTGACCCCGGCCTGCCCCTTGGCGCACAACTTGCCAAGAGTACGGATTGAATCCGGGTGCCCCTCAAGTTTCATCAGTCGCCCATCCTCAACATAACCCATCATGGCATCACGGGTTACACACTGCCAACAGGCAGTCGGTATAGCCTGTCGCTCCTTGCCGGAGGTGGGCGAAAAATCACGTCCCCCCTTTTGAAGAGTGATCGATCCAGCCAGTGCGTTTTGGCTTGCCCCGACCCCTGTTACCATCGCAGTACCACTGGCAGCAGCGAGCTTCATAAAATTACGACGATTTAATTCTTTCATTTTAATTCCTCTATATAGACTCCAAATACAAATCGGCCCTGGTTCAATAAGTAGATTTATGGAATCTGATCTACATAATGATCCAGTTTCCCCTTTTCACGCCGCGTATAGAGCTGTTGCAGAAGATTGTCGGGATCAATGTAATACAGGTTTGGCTGAGTACCCTCTTCAGGCAACAGCACATGATCATCGTTTGCAAGGTCGTGTTCCTGGATGAGCCTGGAGACCTCACTGGTCGGGTCATTCAAATCACCGAAGATTCGGGCACGCCCCTGGCAGGTGTTTACACAGGAAGGCTCCAATCCATTGTCCAGACGGTGGATACAGAGGTCACACTTGTCTGCGGCCTGCTTCTCCGGATCTTTGCCAGCCTTTACAAACGGGTTAAAGGAGCGCACTCCATAAGGACATGCATCAATACACTTGCCGCACCCAATGCACTGCCTGGCGTCGATCAGGACTACGCCATCGGGGCGTTTATAGGTTCCTCCAGAGCGATAGCGAATCTTCTTTCCACTTGGTGCAATAAAGACTGCACGCTTTCCGGGAAACTCCGGGCAGGCCTTGATACAGGGCGGGTTTCCGTCTTTCTCATTACCCGAGCAATGGTTGCACATCAACGGCAAAAACGCCTTTTTGGTATTCGGGAACATGCCCGTGGTCTTCTCTTGAATGACCGCTCTGAAGCGCCCCAGGGAGACATTGTTCTCAGATTTACAGGCCACAGTACAGGCTCGACACCCAATGCAACGCCTGAGATCCATGACCATTCCCCAGTGTGGCACATGTTTTGTCGTTGCAGCCTCAACTTTAACGCCAGGGGTAACCAGTGCTGCAGCACCCATCGCTGCTGTTCCCGCACCCCCAAGAAATTTACGGCGACTGATATCCGGTATATTTTCATCGGCTGTTTTCTTATCACTCATAACCTTTCTCCTTTGTCTGTTTGTACATACAGTTGATTCATCACAATCACTACCCCCCTATAGAATTAACCCGTTATTTTCCAGCTCTGCGCAAAACAGAACTTCTCCTCTAATCAGCCGTTCCTGCACTCTCCAACAGTTCGACAGCTTCTTCATAATTACCAAATGCCCCGTCCAGAATAGTGATGGCATACTTTTTGTTATGTACGCCATTCCCCACACGTACAATTCCAAGTAGCTCATCCCCTTTGCCAATCACCTCTTCTACCTGAGCCAACTGTTCACTATTCAGCCCCCCGCCCAACTCGACCAGAAGCTGATGCACCTCGTTGGCAAACTCCTCGGCACCAGCGACTTCATCTTTCAAAGTGTTCTTCCAGTCATCCAGCATCTCTTTATGCTGTTCTGTATGACAGGCCGCACAGGTATCTCCTGCTGCCGTTCTCACTGCATGTCCTCTACTCAGGGTCTTCTTCAGATGACACGCCATGCAATTGACGTTAACCTCATACATCAGATGTGGAGGCCCCGAGATCCCCTCACTGACCGGCGTACCAGAAAGCAGCAATCTCTGATATTTGTGCTGATTCACGTGACAGAGCTGGCAATCCTCACGAACAAAATCGAGATGATCAGTCCTGTTCTTATGCTCCACTGCCATGTGGCAATCGAAGCAGTCTGCCTTGTCCGGGATATGCCTCCCATGCATCAATGCCTTGTCAGTGGCAGCGACCAGCAGTGCTTCGCTGCGGTTGTGACACCTCAAACACCCATTGGAGACGACATTTCCAGTCTCGATTTCCCCATGCCCCTTCACCACTTCAAAATGACAGCTTTCACAGGCAACACCTGACTCCTGTATGGTCTGGTGTGTGATGGGTTGCTTGGTCAGGCTCTTGTCGCCGACCTGCAGTTGTCCCTGCAGTGAAGTGGTTGGAATTGTGTGACAGATATCACACCTGGACTTTCCTTCGTTGAAACTGATGGATGGTTTGCCGGCAAAACTGATCTGTTTCACATTCCCATCACTCATCTCGGCAACATCAAGAATCGGCTTCTCAAGTTTCAGGTGGCAGAGGAAACAGATATCTTTTGGAACCTCAAAATGTTCTTTCTCTGTGGTCTTAAAATGGCAGGTATCACAGGTGATCTGACTGCCATCCAGTGCCTTGTCAGAGAAATGAACCCCGTGCCTGAAACGAACCTTCTTCGTGTACTGAATCTCCTGCTCGGCAATTGTCGCTCTATTGTGACAACCTGATTGCAGGCAGGCGCCGTCCTTGATCACAGGGCGAATCGGCAGTGGTGCATCAGGATCATAAAGGTAAGCCGCCAGATGACGCAGCCCCTCGAACTTGGCTTTCAGTGAGCGCTTCTCCCCAGGGAGAAAATGACAGTCAATGCACTCCGCCTGCATTCCGTCCGGGTTATTGCTCTTGTGGTGATAGTCTGCCTGCCACGCCTCATACTGTTCTGTCATGGTGTGACAACTGCCGCCACAAAACGAGGACTGGGAAGTGTAGTACTCAACACCTCCATAAGTGGCAAACAGAATCAGCAGAAGCGCCAAGCCTGATAGTGCGCATACCTTCCAATCAATCCCAAGATTCATTCTGCCCAACTTCCTAATGCTCCCCCATTGGTGAAGATGATCAACCCAATGAAGCAAAGCACCCTCTATACCACAGCAGAAACCTGAGGATTTTATCCCGTTGATTTATATGTGGTAATTAGTGGTTTATGGATAATTGCAGAGTGTGTCCAGGATTCTCCATCTGTTACCACAGGGTAACGATAGACGGTCAGTAATCATATAAAAAACATGATTAATCAGATGGTTACAAAGGATGTAACCTTTGAGGCTGAAATGTTACAACAAGGTAACATCTCGCTGATCAAGAGCGCTGGATTCCCATTTTTTTCATCTTCTGCCACAGGGTCTTGCGACTGACTCCGAGCGCCTTGGCAGTCTCTGCCATGCGCCAGCCATGTGCCTCCAGAGTACGCACGATACAGTCACGCTGACTGGCTGTACTGACATCTTTCAATAAAACCTCCTCTGCTACAGCGTGCTCTGAACAATCCGCAAGCGATAGATCGACAGCTTCGATTGAAGAGGTCTGAGTCATGATGCAGGCTCTTTCAATGGTATGTTTCAGCTCTCTCACATTGCCTGGCCAGTGATAGGCAAGCAGCATCTCACGGGCAGAAACGGTGAGTCGTTTGTGCTGATCGGGATGACACTCTGCATAGCTGGCAATAAAACGCTCGGCAAGCCAGAGAATATCCTCATGCCGGTTGCGTAGTGGAGGAACCGGGAGTTGAATCACATTGATGCGATAGTAGAGATCCATCCTGAAACTACCGTCATCGACCAGCTTCTTAAGGTCACGGTTGGTCGCACAAATCAGGCGGAAGTTAACCTCAATCAACCGTTCACCACCAACACGCGTTACCATTTTTTCCTGGATTGCCCGCAACAATTTGGCCTGCATGAGCAGAGGCATATCACCAATCTCATCGAGAAACAGAACCCCTCCATCAGCCTGCTCAAAAACACCTCGCCGACCCTTTTCTGCGCCTGTAAATGCCCCTTTTTCGTGGCCAAACAATTCGGTTTCTATCAAATTTTCAGGAATTGCCGCGCAATTTACCGCGATAAAAGGGCAATCATTTCCATCCAGTGCATGCAGTTGTCGAGCCACCACCTCTTTTCCGCTACCCGATTCACCAACAATTAATACCGGTGCTTCCGGATGGCGGGTAATCATTGAAAGTTTTGAGCCAAGACGTCGTATAGCCGGAGAGACCCCCAATGTCTCTCCCTTCATCGCCGCTCTTTGATGAGAGCGACACACCTCCCACAGTTTTTCTATCAATATTTCCGGTTCAAATGGTTTTGTCAGGTAGTCAACAGCTCCCAGTTTAAGCAACTCCACTGCACTTTCGACAGAACCAAAGCCGGTAATGAAGATGGTCGGGGGCATGTGCGTTTGTGGGTTGGATATCATTTGTGAAAAAAGCTCGTTGCCTTTGATATCCGGCAGTTGAATATCGGAAATTACTGCCGAGTAATTATGCTGCTGCAACTTTTCCAGTGCCTCTGCGCCACTCTTGCACCACTCTACTGAGAAGCCCTCAAGAGTCAGGCGTTCTTTCAGTGATTCCCCCATAATCGGGTCATCTTCGACCAGACAGAGATCAGGTCGCACTCATCTTCTCCACTTCTCGCAAGGGCAGTGTGACGGTAAAAATAGTCATGTCCGGATCACTGGCCACATTGATCTTTCCATCCAGCTGCTGAACAATCTGGTAGGTAACCCACAAGCCCAGTCCACTGCCCTCTTTCCGTGTAGAAAAATAGGGCTCAAACAGGTGTTCAAGCCTCTCTTTTTCAATCGACTCTCCATCATTGCTAATGGTGATCTGAAGATCTCCCTGTTTAATCTGAAACAGTGCCATAACTCTTCCCCCCTTTGGGGCTGACTGAACTGCATTGAGCAGCAGATTGATAATAATCTGGCGCACAAGGGTAGAAGGCAGCAGGACAGACCGGGTAATCCGGTTGTCCCACTCGATCGTAACGCCACGCTTGCCTTCCTGTGCCATCACAAGCGTATAGGCATCATTAATATCCTGTACCGTCACAGGATGGCTCTCCAGGCGTGACTCCAGCAATAGTGCAGAGACCGTATCCTGAATCTGTCTCAGTCCACGCTCCAGTAATGTCAGGGTATGCTCTGTATGTGAGTCGGAGATTCCACGTTGATGCAGTGTATCAATAGCCATCAACATCCCGCCAAGAGGATTGTTGATCTCATGCGCTACCCCGGCAGCAAGTTGTCCCACTGCTGCCAATCGTTCATTTGTAACCATCTGTTGCTCCAGTTCGGCCTTTTCTTTCAAGCCGGATAGCAGTTCCTGGAAACGCCGATTGAGATTGCCAATCTCGTTTTCGCCCGTTATCACTGCGCACTTGATCTTTTCCGGGTCTTCGTTTTTGACTCTAACCATACAAGTCGCAAGATCTACCAGCGGCTGTACCAAGCGCGACCCTGAGTACCAGCCTACCGGAATAATGATAATCAGGATCAGAAGCACAGATATTCCACCCTGTTCGATAATCGAGGAAAAACGTGGCCACAGCACATGACGGGGATAGATTGTCAGCAGCTCACCAACAACCTCACTATTTGAAGAGATCGGAGTAACCAGTAGCAGCTGCTCCTGCAGTGTATCCAAATCTGATGCAATCTCTTTTCCCCCGACTCCAGATAAACCCACGACTGCATCTTCTAAAGCGGAGTCCACCTGTCTCAATGGTATGGCCAGAGGAAATTGATCTGGAGCGTTGGATGCAAATATATCTCTTTTCGAGTCCAGCATCACATAGATTACCCTTCTCTTGTCTGTCACCCCGCGTGCACCACGCAGGATGCTATAGGCTAACCAGACATCATCATGATGAAGTACTGGCTGTAGAGCGGCCGCCAGTGCAAAACCATGCCGCGCACCATCCTCTATCAGTTCATCACGTACATTTTGATAAGTGTGCCAGATAACTACAGCACCAATCACGGCAGATGTAAACAGCACAGTAGCTACCAGACTCAGAGGTACACGGTAACGATAGCTCATGTTTGAAAGTTTCAAGGCAGTCTTCCTGCTGTCTGAGCCATATCAGCAATACTCTGATAGAGAGAGGGCGCTGTAAACATGAAGCCATCAATATTCAGCAACTCCAGTATCTCTCGTCCCTCACTGCTATTCGACATCTCGACAAGTGCAGACCGAAATGCAACCGTATCCTGTTGATGAAACCCGATACGCGCAACAAACGGAGGAAACCCAAAAAACGCTGAACGCTCTACTATCTGGGTTTTCTGAACCAATGCTGGATTATCTCGTGCCAAGGTGTCCCATATATATCCATCAACAGCTGCAGCATCAGCCAACCCCTCAGCCACCGCCTCAACCGCATTCCGGTGAGCTTTGGCAAAGAAACTCCTGCGAAACATCCTGTCCGGTTCAAGTTGTTTTCGCATCATGGCGTAGTTTGGGTAGAGATATCCAGAATTTGAGTCAGGATCCACATAGGCAAACGTGACACCCTCAAGATCACTCCAACTCTTGGCCTGTTGCTTATTGGAGGTAATTAGATAGGAGCGGTAAAGTGGCGCCCCTTGGTAGATGGGAGTTGCTACCAGATTAAGTCGATCCTGACTTTCAACATATGGAAGCCCACAAACCCAGGCCACATCCAAATCATCTCGCAGTAGCATATCTGTGATCTCCCGATAGCTGCTGCGCTGTACAAAATTCACTGGACGATTCAGTTGCTGCTCAAGATAGTTACGCCAGCTATTGAGAATATGCAGCTCATCATCCAGCATTACCGGGGTTAACCCGATACGAATTGATGATTCTGTTGCACCAGGCATGCTGGTGAACCACAAAAATACCAGTATGGTTAAAATAGACAGTCTTTTCACTATGCTACCCCCAAAGCAACTATCAGCATCACTGTTTCACTATACTGCACTCGCCACGATTAATAGTATAGTTAATGCAGTTATATGGCTCTTCTCCGAATGATTGAGTGAAAAAGGAGACGATGGCACTGATCAACTC
>CAZKCT010000060.1:0-10855 GCA_964551545.1 uncultured Piscirickettsiaceae bacterium
TCAGGTCTTCCTCTTTGAGGCTAAGGTCGGCATAGCGTGCTGATTGATCCATTCCGTTCTCCTAAATGTAAGTCTGTATGGATGTAAAAAACTTGTTTCTAGTGGGGCTATCCCCATCCAGTGCGTTGAACTTTAGTGGGAGCTAATTATAATTAACAGTAAATCTTTCTGATGTTCACGATAAGTAATCATTTATAGTTAAATAATGGCTCTCAATATCACACTACGCCAAATGCGCGTCTTCGAATCGGTAGCAAAACGCAGTAGCTTTACCCGTGCGGCAGAAGAGCTCCATCTCACTCAGCCAGCGGTCTCGATGCAGATCAAGCAGCTTGAGGAGAACCTTGGCGTCTCGCTGTTTGAGCACTTGGGAAAGAAGATCTTTCTGACCGAAGCGGGGCAGGAGTTCTTTCAGGCTAGCCGCTCTGTTGGGCGTCAACTGTTGGAGATGGAGGAGTACTTGGAGGGGGTGAAGGGGATGAAGCAGGGGCATCTCAATATTCTGGTGGCCAGTACCGCTAACTATTTTGCGACCAACCTGCTTGCTATCTTTATTGAGCGCCATCCCAAAATCACCTTCTCACTGGATGTCAC
Source organism: uncultured Piscirickettsiaceae bacterium (assembly GCA_964551545.1). Classification (GTDB taxonomy): domain Bacteria; phylum Pseudomonadota; class Gammaproteobacteria; genus Thiopontia. Next base: position 595 of record CAZKCT010000060.1, read on the forward strand.
CAATCGCCAGCACCTGCTGGAGGCATTGACAGCCAATGAGCCAGACCTGGTCATCATGGGGCAGCCACCGGAGCAACTGGATGTGGTGGCTGAGGCCTTCATGGAGAATCCGCTGGTTGTGGTGGCTGGTAAAGGACATCCGCTCTACCGTAAGCGCAGTACATTGACCCCTGAGATGCTACAGCAAGAGCGGTTTCTGCTGCGAGAGCAGGGGTCGGGGACCCGTAATGCACTGGAGCGCTTTTTTAGTAAACGGCAGTTGAGGCTCGATGCGCCGATGGAGTTCGGCAGTAATGAAACCATCAAACAGGCGGTGCAGGCGGGGCTGGGTCTGGCGCTGGTCTCGGCCCACACCATCCAGCTGGAGCGAGAGGCAAAAGTGCTACGCATTCTTGATGTTGAGGATTTGCCCATCCGGCGCCAGTGGCATCTGGTCTACCGTAAAGGAAAGCGACTCTCGCCGGTGGCAGAGGCATTTCGCCAGTTTGTTCTGGAAGAGAGTGCGACGCTGGTCCATCCGTTGCAGTAGTGGCTGGACTTCGCTAGTTAATACTTGATACTATTTGTCAGGTATTTTAAGGATCAATAACAGAGAGTGAGATAGGGATGTCTACGATCTACTTTGAAGATGATGCGCGGAAAAAGCTACTCGACTCGTTGCTGGAGCACTGGTGCAAGGAGTACGAAGGATTTCAGCGTCGCCAGATGGAAGAGGTGCTGTTGCGTAATCTACAATCCTATCCAACTGAACGCCTGCAAGCAGTAATGGACGATATCAATGGCTGATCACAGTTCTGTCTCGGTGCTGACCGAAGAAGAGAAAATCATGGACAGAAAGCAGCAGAATATCCAGATTAGTGTGGACACCGAGTATGTTCGTCATCACTCGGATCCGAAGCAGGAGGCGTACCGTTTTGCCTACACCATTACCATTGAGAACCGTGGCACGGTGGGTGCGAAGCTGATTCAGCGTCACTGGCTGATTCGGGATGATCAGGGCAAGGTCGAGGAGGTGCATGGTGAGGGGGTTGTGGGGCAGCAGCCGTTCCTTGCGCCGGGGGAGTCCTTTCAGTACACCAGCAGTGCGCAGCTCAAGACGCCACACGGCATCATGGAGGGGCACTACGAATGGCTCGACGAGGCCCATAACCTCTTTCTGAGTCCCATTGAGCCGTTCTATCTCTCAGTGCCGAGGGTGTTGCACTAAAAATTTCTTGTTGGCTCTGCGATATAGAGTAGGACTAGTGCTTGGTGCTTGAGCAGGCGGCCCCGATCATCTCTGCAATGGGTTTGGGTTCTGAGTGGAGGTACCCCTGCGCAAAGTCGACCCCGATCTTCTCGAGCTCATCATGAGTCTCTTGGTTCTCGACAAACTCTGCAATACTGCTCATCTCCATTACCTCAGAGACGCTCTGAATAGACTCCACCATGGCGCGGTCAATCTGACTGCTGACCAGCCCCTTGATAAACTGCCCATCAATTTTGAGCAGGTCAACCGGCAGATTCTTCAGATAGGAGAAGGAGGACATGCCGCTGCCAAAATCGTCTAGTGCAAAACTGAAGCCATAGGAACGCATTTCATAGAGGAAGTGCTTGGCGCTCTCCATACGGGTGATCGCCGTGGTTTCGGTGACCTCAAAGTAGACCTGTTGAGGGTCGATGTTGAACTGTTTCTGCTGCTCCACAATATAGGGGGCAAGCTCCTCATCCATTACGGTTGAGCCGGAGAGGTTAATCCCCACAATCACCTGCTTGTGTTGGCTGTCGCCACTGCAGCGTAGGGTTGAGATGTAACGGAAAGTCTCTTTAATGACCCAGCGATCAACGATGGGCATCAGGTGGTAGCGCTCGCAAGCGGGAATAAAGACGCCTGGAGAGATGACCTTTCCATCCAGGTTGATCAGACGAATCAGCACCTCGAAATGAAGGTGGTTGCGGTGTGGCCCTTCATCCGCATCTTTAGTGACCGGAATGATCGGCTGTGCATAGAGTTGCAAGCGCCCATCTTGTAGTGCCTGATTCACCAAACCGACGGTCTGCAGCTCTTCGTTGCGCTGCTGCAGCTCTTCGTCACTGTGGTGGTAGATGTGGTATCGGCTAAGCCCTTTCTCCTTGGCCTGGTAGCAGGCAATGTCGGCCTCCCGAAGAATTTCGTTACGAGTGACAAGTCGCCCCTTTCCAAAACTGGTGACCCCAATACTGGAGTTGATTTTGAACTCTAGCCCTTCAGCCTGCAGCACATAGTTGCTGATCTCTGTCAGTAGCTGCTTGCAGAGATTTTCGACAGACTCAAGGTCTCGGTCGCGGAGTAGAATGCCAAATTCATCCCCGCCCAGTCGAGCCAACATCTCATTGTCGTTGAGTGTGATGCCAATACGGCTGGAGACCTCAATCAACACCTCATCCCCGGCAATATGGCCCACAGTATCGTTGATGACCTTGAACTGGTCGAGATCGAGATAGAGCATAAAAAGGGTGCAAGTTCGGTCCTGAATCATCTCGTCCATCTCGCGGAAAAAGGCGCGACGGTTATAGACGCCCGTCAGTGCGTCATGAGTGGCTTGGTGATCGAGGCGGCGAGCAAATCTGTTCAGTTCCTCTTCAGCACTTTTGCGTCGATAGGCTTGGTCCCAGCTGACGCAGTGCGTATGAGCAATTTGATAAACCTCCTCTTCGTGCATGGGCTTGGAGAGGAAGAGCATGTTGGTGGGAATGGCTTGGTTGAGCTGTTGAAGATTGTTGTCATGGTAGGCGGTGACAAAGACAATGCGGATTTCACTGTCCAGTTCGCGCAGCTTGATTGCAGTCTTGAGCCCATCCCATCCGGGTGGCATTCGCATATCGATAAAAGCAACGGCGTAGGGGCGCTCCTCAGCAATGGCTAATGCTGCCTTGAGATAACCCTCTTTGCCTTGGCTGCAGTAGGTGACATCAAATTGGTCAATGGTGGGCTCGGAGGGATCGACGGTATCGCGCATCAATGAGTCGAGCTCGTTGAGCTCCTCTTGCTGATGATCTCCGGTAAGAATGGTCTTGTAGTATTCGAGCACTTTGGGCTCGTCGTCCAATACCAAAATGCGGTTATTCTCGATGGTTCTGGTTGTCGGGATGACAGGTGAAGGGGGCTGAGAGGAGAGGAACGCCAGTTCATCTTTATCGTTATGATGGCGATAGAGCTGCTGCAGTTTGTGTTGAAGGTTGTGAATAGCAGTGCGGCTTCCCTGATTCTCCTGAAACTGCTGATAGAGTCGATGCCCCTCTTTGAGGAGTCGACGGTGCTCCATCTTGTGGCCATCTAGCTGAGGGTAGCCGAGTTGTCTAAGGAGGCGCTCTTCAGAGCGTTGATGGTAGACCAGATAGGTGAGGGTCTCCTGGAAAAGTAGGTCGAGCGCCTCTCCGCCGCTGCCTTGCTGAATGGATTGCTCCATCCGTTCAAAGAGGGCCTGCAACTCTTGATGTTGCTGCTCAATATGCTGGAGGTGGTCTCCCGGCTTACCTTCCTGGTGGGGCACCTTATATGGCTCCTGTGGTGGCTGGAAAACCCAAAGGGTAAAAGGGTTTCTGGCGACAATTAATTCGCCTGAGTGTGGCACAAGATTTGTTAATGAAGCGTGTAGGATTTCAATTGCTACCCCCGTTGTTCCAATTGCTCCTATTAAATAACGGCAGATCTGGTTGGCTATCACATCTGTTACCTTAGGGTGCGAGGGGGAGAGTTCGGTTGCAAAACCAGCTAATACCTGACTATAATAGTGGGTAATTGATGTCGATTTCAGTCGAAATGAAAACGCACAAAAATGAAAAGAAGAGAGGGTAAAAATAGATGTCAGATAAGTTTGTAACGGTAACGGACCACGCCACAGGGCGATCCATTGATCTGCAGGTAGTGGAGCCCACACAAGGGGCGCCCATTATCGATATTCAGCCTCTCTATCGCGAACTGGGGATGTTCGCCTATGATCCTGGATTTACGGTAACCGCCAGTTGCTGGAGCAAGATCACCTATCTGGATGGGGATGAGGGGGAGTTACTCTATCGTGGTTATCCGATTGAGCAGTTGGTAGAGCAGAGCTCATTTATCGAGATCTGTTTCTTGCTGCTCTGCGGTCACCTACCGAGCGCAGATGAGCTGGAGGAGTTCTCTAGCGAGATTACCCGTGAGAGCCTGTTGCAGGAGGAGATGAAGCGCTTCTTTGAGGGGTTCCGCTCCAATGCACACCCGATGGCGATCATGGTCGGTGTGGTGGGGGCGCTCTCCGCTTTCTATCACGACTATCTCGATATCCACGACCCCAAGAACCGTAAGCTCTCGGCCAAGCTGCTGACGGCCAAGATGCCGACCATTGCGGCGTGGAGTTACCGCTATGCCAATGGGCTCCCCTTTGTCTATCCACGTAGCGACTATAGCTATGTGGAGAATTTCCTCCACATGATGTTTTCACTGCCGACAGTGGAGTACACTCCTGATCCACTCCATGTGCGCGCACTGGAGGTGATCATGATCTCTCATGCGGATCATGAGCAGAATGCCTCGACCTCGACCGTCCGCCTTGCAGGCAGTTCGGAGGCTAACCCCTTTGCCTCAATTGCGGCGGGGATCGCCTCACTCTGGGGGCCAGCCCATGGTGGCGCCAACGAGGCAGTGATTCGGATGTTGATGGAGATGCGCGACTCTGGGGAGCCGCTGGAGCGCTATATCGAGCGTGCAAAGGATAAGGAGGATCGCTTCCGCTTGATGGGATTTGGGCACCGGATCTACAAGAATTATGATCCTAGAGCCAAGATCTTACGCAACCTTTGCCATCAAATTGTTGATAATTGTGAGACACCGAGCGAGAACCAGAAACTATTGCAGTTGGCGCTGGATCTGGAAAATGCTGCGCTCGAAGATGAGTATTTCAAGCAGCGTAACCTCTATCCCAATGTTGATTTTTACTCGGGCATTATCCTGCTCTCTATTGGGATTCCACTCAACATGTTTACCGTGATCTTTGCGATGGCGCGAACCGTTGGCTGGATCTCTCAGTGGAATGAGATGATGGGGGATGTCACCTCCAAGATTGGTCGTCCTCGCCAACTCTACACGGGTGAAGGAATGAGAGACTATGTGCCGATGGAGGAGCGATAGCGTCTACCATCCTCATCGCAATACTGATTTAAGTCAAAGGGGTTACCCGTAATACTGTTGCGGGTAACCCCTTTGTGGTTATAATAATACTTATATTTATTGTTGATGATATTAATGGGAATGAAAAAACAGGAATTACAGGCACTATTGGCAGCGCTGATCATTGCAGCACTGCTGCTCTCGTTGCTCTTTTTTGTCCGTACTCAGGTTGTTGATCCGTCCCCTGCATCCGACCAGGAGGTTGCTTCTGAGCAACAAAAAGGAGAGCGTCCTGTTGATGAATCCGAACCTTCAGCCGAGGAGGAGTCAGAAGAGGAAGAGGTGCTCAAGAAGAAGAGTGTGATGGAGACTCTCAGATCTGGGGGAGCAGATCCTGCAATGAAGAAACATCTCGATATAATCAAGCAGAGTTCACGGAATTAATTGATGGCAAGCAAGAGTCAACCACCGGTCGGTTTTGAGAGTGATGAGGCCCTTGTCGAGGCGGTCAGTAGCGCCTCTCCTCATCATCTTGTAGAGATGCTCTATGATGGGGCGCTGGAGCGGATCGCACAGGCACAGCGGGCGATGGAGCAGCATGACGCGGCACAACGGGACGAGCTGATTGACCGTGCTGTGGCCATTGTCCGTACCCTCAATGAGAGTCTGGATCGTGAAGTGCAGGATGAGGTCACTCGTGAAGTGGGGCTACGCTACAGCAATATTATCCTCAACCTGTTGGAAGGGCAGCAGTTCTGTCAGGTTGAGTTGTTACAGAAGGCGCACCGAACGTTGGTGGAGTTAAAGGCCTCGTGGATGGCGGTTGCCCCTGATTCAACGTCTGACCAGTAACGCCTCGATCGAGGTGTTTGGTGTGCGCCCTCCGCGATATGCCTGTAAAATATCGTCCACCACGACAAGCAGTCACCGCCACTTTCAATAGCCACGAAAAAGATGCCACTAATTCAATGGGGACCTGAACTCCAGATTGGAATTCAATCGGTTGACGACCAACATCTGAAGTTGGTCAAAATGATTAACGTGCTTCATGAAGCGATGTCACAGGGGCAGGGAGACCTTGTCGTAGGTAGAATTCTCGACAGCCTCTCGCTCTATGTTGAAAAACATTTTGGATATGAAGAGAGGCTATTTGAGAAGTATGGCTATCCTCAGCGGGTGCCTCACCAAAGGCAGCACCAGGCGCTGGTGTCGAAGTTGCATAGTCTTAAGGCACAGTTTGATCAGGGGGAGAAGGTGATCACAATGGAGTTGATGTACCTCCTCAAGACGTGGCTGGAGACTCATATTTTGATTGAGGATCGTGCTTTTGTCCCTTTTCTGAAGGAGCAAGGCGTCGGTTAGACGCGACACCGTGAAGATCAATCGCAGACAGATGACGCTGGTGCTCTCCCGGATCCTTGGCTATGTCGGGGTGGATGACCACCTTCATGGCCACCGTGTGGGCTATATTGTCTGGCGATTGAGTGAACATCTCGGATTCTCGATGGAGCAGCGTATCAGCTTGATGGAGGCGGGGTTGTTGCACGATATCGGGGTCTCCTCGACCATTGCGCACCGCCTGCTTACCAGTGAAATTGATGTTCCTAGGGCGGTGGAGCACTGCTTGACGGGAGAGGCGGTCATCCGCTCTATCTCAACTTTCTCTCATCTTGCACCTCTGGTTCGTTACCATCACCAGCACTGGAAGAGTTTTGATTTTGATGAGATCTCTGAGGAGGCGGCGTTATTCAGTAATTTGATTTTTCTCTCGGATCGTCTGGATATCCTGATGAGCCGCTCCTCAAACTGGAGCAGGGAAGAGCAAGAGAAGGTGCTGGATCGTCTGGTGAACCTTCAGGATTTAATGTTTGCCCCAAAACTGATTGAGGCGCTGCTCTCTGAGGCGGAGGATCCTCAGTTTTGGGAGGGAGTCCGGAGAGCAGACCAGATTGAGGGACATCTCAACGAAGATGTCTCCTGCTGCAGAGATACGACCATCGATTTTTCTGAAATGGAACAGATTGCTCACGCCTTCGCGCACGTGGTTGATGCCAAGAGCCAGTTTACCAACGAGCACTCACAGAATACGGCACTGGTTGCGCACCTATTGGCGATTCATGCGGGGTATAGTGAGGAGCACGCCGACAAAATTCGTATCTCCGCACTGCTTCATGATATTGGGAAATTACGGGTCCCCGATGAGATTCTCGATAAGCCAGGGGCGTTGAACGCGGAGGAGCGTGAGAGGATTGAGCAGCACTCTGCAGACAGCTGGAACATCTTGAGTGGGATTGGCGGGCTTGAAGAGATCGCAGCATGGAGTGGTATGCACCATGAGAAGCTCAACGGAACAGGCTATCCGCGAGGGATCTCTGGTGATGAGATTGCCCATGAGGCTCAGGTATTGGCCGCTGCAGATATCTTTCAGGCCCTGCTCCAGGAACGCCCTTATCGTCGTTCGCTGACGGTGGATGAGGTGCTTGGGATGATGGAGTGGATGGTGGAGGCCGGAGAAATTAATGGAGATCTGGTTGCACTGTTGAAGCAGGAGCAAGAAGATTTTATGGGCGTTGCTCGCTCACCGTGGGGGGTTTGGCCTAATATGGTTTAATCACCAAGATGAAGAGCTTCCGTAAAGAGATTGTATTGACTGTGGTCGGGGCAGTGGTCATGCTGCTGTTGGTGGCTGATCTGATGCGCTCTAACTCACAAGAAGCGCTGCTGGTACGAGATCAAGTTGATCATGTTGTGGCTGATGTCGATGAGAAGGTCACGCTGGCGACGGTGATGCATGATACTGCCAACGGGCGCGCAACACTGCTCTCTCATATGTTTCTGATGGATGATCCATTTCTCCGAGATGAGTCTATGGTTCGTTTTCAGCAGCTTGCAGAGCAGCATATTCAGGCGCGTGATCGGCTGCGTGAAATCTCTGGCCAAGATGGAAAACTGCTGTTGTGGCAGGTGATTCAACAGATTGATGGGATTGCTCCAGTAATGAAGAGGAGTGCTGAGCTCCTGGCCAATGGTGAATCTCAGGTGGCTAAGAAACTCTGGACCTCGGATACCAAGGTCAATGCACACCGGGAGATGTTGGATGCCCTGAGTGGCCTGCGTGAATATCACATGGCGCAACGTAGAAAGTTGGTGCATCAGGCATGGAGAGCGCAGGAGCAGCGTTTTGAGTTTTCATACACGCTAATCGCGCTGCTGTTATTGGTGCTCATGATTGCCGGTTTCATTATTTATCGCTTCACCCAAATCCGAGGGGAGCTAGAGAAGGCAGTGGCTGGGCGAGTCAATGATCTTCAGCGTGAGATTAAGGTTCGCCGGGAGGCGGAGGCCCGTTTTGAGCGTTTGGCCCACTATGATCCATTGACCAATCTTCCGAATCGAGCCTTGTTTGAGCAGTTTCTTCATCAGGCGGTGGCGCATGCTCATCGTTCAAAACGGCAGATGGGGGTGATGTTTGTCGATCTCGATCTGTTTAAGCGGGTCAACGACACCCTTGGACATGCCGCAGGGGATCAACTGTTGGTGGAGGCGGCTAGCCGGATTGGTAAAGCGCTGCGCGCCGAAGATCTGGTTGCGCGACTGGGAGGAGATGAGTTTGTTGTGCTGGTTTCTGAAATTGAGGAAGCTGGGGACCTAGTTGAGGTTGCAGAACGTATTCAGTCCATACTGAAACAGCCCGTAGACCTGGAGGGATATGAGATTGTGATCGGGGCCAGTATTGGGATCGCGCTCTATCCTGATGAAGAGACGACCAAGATTGAACAGGAGATGCCATGGGGAGAGGGCGCCATGGCGGAGATTAAGCAACAACTTCTGAAGCAGGCCGATATTGCAATGTATCGGGTCAAGGACCAGGGGCGTGGTAGCTTCCGTTTCTATGATCAGGCGCTGGATCACCAAGCGGCCGAGAAGCTGGATCTGGAGAGTGCGCTACGCAGTGCACTGGATCATGAACAGTTCGAGCTCTACTACCAGCCGCAGCTTCGAGTGAGCGACAATCGGATTGTCGGGCTTGAGGCACTGCTGCGCTGGCGACACGATGGGAAACCCATTCCTCCAGACCAATTTATTCCAGTGCTGGAATCAATGGGGGAGATTTTACGCGTGGGGCAATGGGTATTGCACACGGCCTGCAAACAGCTCAACCAGTGGCATCAATTGGGGTTTGAAGGGCTTCGGGTAGCTGTCAATCTATCGGTTAAGCAGTTTCACCTTGATGGACTCGATGAGATGGTTTTTGATGTGTTGGACGAGAGTGGCCTGCCACCAGAGACGCTGGAGCTGGAGATTACCGAGTCCATATTGATTGAGGACTCAGAGGCGATTCTACAGGTATTGAATCGAATCAGCGAAAAGGGGGTTAAGGTGGCTCTGGATGACTTTGGAACCGGTTACAGTTCACTGAGCTATCTCAAGAAGTTCAACCTGGATACCAATAAGATTGATCGTGTCTTTATTCGCAATGTGACGCATGCAGCAGAGGATGCGGCATTGACGCACTCGATCATCTCAATGGGGCACGACCTGAAGATGAAGGTGGTGGCCGAAGGGGTTGAAACGGAGGAGCAGCTTCAGTTCCTGCGTGAAAATGGGTGTGATGAGTATCAGGGGTACCTGTTCAGTCCACCGGTTCCGGCGGATCAGATTGAGCAGTTATTGAAGCAGCAGCTGGAGGGGTAGCGCCTAGGCGCTGATGAGGGCATTATGAGTATGGGGTGCCATCTCGGGATGACCCCCCAAACGATAGATCGGTTAGTTGTTGACGCGATCTTTAAGCTGTTTTCCAGCCTTGAATTTAGGTGCTGTTGATGCAGGGATCTGGACTGCTGCGCCCGTTTTTGGGTTGCGGCCTGTGCGGGCAGAACGGTCGATGGTTGAGAAGGTGCCGAATCCAGCAATCTGAACGCTCTCTCCTTTCTCCAGTAGCTCACCAATCAGGTCGAACATCTCGTTCGCGACTGCTTGTGTGCTCGCTTTGCTGTTGTCGGTACGGTTGGCCAGTAAGGTGATCAATTCACTCTTGTTCATCTAGGTACTCCTCATTCATTTTCTTGAGTTTGAAAAGAGGCAAGAAGGTGCCCCTCTTAGTAATTTGGTGTTGATGATTTTAATAGTGGCAGGAGTAATGTAAATATACAA
>CAZKCT010000061.1:0-10685 GCA_964551545.1 uncultured Piscirickettsiaceae bacterium
GCTGGGCCCGCATCTCCCTGCATGGTTTCACCCGCAGGATCTGGTGCTACCGTCTCATCCATGGGTCCTTCACCTGCACCCGCAGGCTCAGAAGTCATATTCCCTTCCGCATCCCAACTCTCGGTGTTGCCTTCAGCATCGGTGAATGAACCAGAGCCATCGGCATTCATCATGCCTGTTGAACCATCTGGACTTGTAAAGCTGCCTGAACCATCAGCATTCCAGGTTCCACTAGAACCATCCGCACCTGTGAAACTACCACCACCTTCACCATCCCAGGTCGAGACCGAACCATCGGGGCCTGACCAGCTACCGGAACCGTCCGCATTGACCGTCTCAGAAGAGCCATCCGCAAAGGTGGTTGTGCTAGAGCCATCCTCACTATAAGTGGTTGTGGTGCCATCGGGCTCAGCATGACTCATGGAGCCATCATCATGGACCGTATCCATTGAGCCATCCTCTTGAGGATAGTCACCCGGCATCGGCTCACCAACATCCATTGGCTCCCCTTCCGCACTAGTGTGGCTCATCTCCCCGGTAGAGGCATCAAAGCTCTCGGTATTTCCGTTGGTATCGGTAAAGCTGTAAGAGCCGTCCGCACTAAAGTCACCAGAAGAACCATCCGCATTGGTGAAGCTGCCTGAACCGTCGGCATTAAATTCACTGCTATTACCCTGACCGTCGCTCCAGCTACCGCCTCCCTCAGCATCCCAGGTCGAGACCGAACCATCGGGACCTGACCAGCTACCTGAACCATCCGGATTAAATGTCTCAACGGAACCATCGCCGTAGCTAATGGAGCCGGAGCCATCCTCATTCATAGTGACGTCTGCATCCTCTGGCATGTGGTACATATCCATCATCATCTACTCCTCTATGTTATTTAGCTGCATCGGCCATTGCTGGACGCGGCTTGTTCATCACGCGCTGCATCGCCCCCAGGCGCTGTGCTGCCTGCATTCTGTTCATCGCAGCCTTCTGCTGCGCCATCTTTGCTTTGTTTTCGGAACTCTTTTGGTCTGCCATTTTTTTCTCCTCACTCCAAGAATCTATAATAAAAATTATATAAAACACTTAGTTATTGGGTTCAACATCGTTGTATTCGCAAACTGAAGCGGTATACTGAATGTACATCAGGGGGAGAATTCCACAACGTGACAACCATCACAGTTTGACCATTCTCAGAAAATGGACACAAAACTGACTGAAAGAATGGGCGAGATTCGCCTGCTCCAGACACTTTCCAGTGAAGAGCGGGCGACAATCTCCGCCCAATGTCATCTCAAGCAGTACGACAAGGGGGACGCCATTGTTGAGGAGGGCAGCAGTGACCGGGATCTCTACTTCCTGCTAGAGGGGCGCGCTAAAGTGATCAATCTGAGCGCATCAGGAAGAGAGGTTGGTCTCACCTTTCTCGAGAACGGGGACTATTTTGGAGAGTTCTCGGTCATTGACCAGAAGCCCCGTTCTGCATCAGTCGAGTGCATTGAACCCACTACGGTTGCTATTCTTCCCCACCCCAACTCCTATGAGCTACTCACCGGCCACAAGAAAATTGTGCAACAGCTACTGACCGACCATATTGCCATCATTCGGCAGCAGGATGAACGACTCATGGAGCTGACCGATGTGGACACCCCCCGACGGATTTACAAGTTACTGCTCAAGCTCGTACACATCCACCCCCGTTTTCAGTGTGAGCCTGTGATTCACCCGCTACCAACTCATCACGATATTGCGATCATGACCAGTGCCAGCCGGGAGTCTGTCTCCAGAGTTCTCTCACAGCTGCAGCAGGATGCTATCACTGAAAAATCTGGGCGTTATCTATACATCAAACGAATCGAGAAACTACAAATTCTTGCCGGAGATGACGATGGGAGTGCCGACCGAAGGGTCATGGCGGAGCGGAGAAAAACACCAGACCAAAGAAAGTGTCAATAACGAGATCAGCCTTCTGAAATCCCTCTTTCATTGCTGTACACTGATTTGGCCCACTCACAATCCAGACCACGCACCCCTCTTTTTCCCCCTGCATCCCATGTTTCGCATCAACACCTATTCAATACACCGAAACAAGGGACAAAAAATGTCGCTCGCGCTGGGGCTATTACTCACTTTGCTTCCACTCTCTGCTGCCGCATTTTCTCTGGAAGAGGCCGTTGACTATGCCCTCCGAAACAATCCCTCAATTCTATCAGCAATCGCCGACCAGGAGGCCCTGAAGGAGAGGGTCAACCAAACCCGAGGGAACTATCTTCCACGCCTTGATCTACGAGGAGAGATGGGGCCTGAATATACCGATAAATCGGGGCAAAATGACGTCAATCTATCTACCCACGATTATGGGATCAGCCTGACACAAACACTCTATGACGGCGGCGCCACCAGCAATGTTGTGGACCAGAATGATGCCCTCTATCGTGCTGCTCGATATCGCGCCCTCGAACTACAGAGCCGAATTGCACTCAACAGCATTGAAAGCTATCTGGAACTCTATCGGCTACGGACGCTCATTCCTTTGCTGGAGGAGAGCAAAGATCTCCACCAAAATTTTCATATGGAAGCGGCAGAAAAACTTCGAGGCGGCGGCGGCAGTAAAAGTGAGGTCACCCAAATGAAGGCCGCCTTGATCAGTGCCCGTAACCGCATGATCACCACACAAGGAAAAGTGATTGATGCCATGGCCCGTTATCAGCGAATCATTGGCATAGAGCCTGAGGGGCTCGTCCTCCCCGAGACACCTCTGCAGTCAGCACTCCCCCCAGACCTTCAAGAGGCGATCTATACCGCACATGAGAGTCACCCTCTCATCCTCTCCATGGACTCTACACTCAAAGCCGCACGAGAAGAGAAAGAGGGAATTTATGCCTCTCTGCTTCCATCCCTCGATCTTGAGCTGCAGGCCAGCGACACCAAGAATAGCGGGGGAACGGTCAAGACAGAATCAAACTGGAGCGCGCTCTTCAAGGTTAACTACAACCTGTTCCGTGGCGGCTCCGATCGATCACGCATTCGTGAAAGTGCCCGTAAGCTGATCAAGGCTGAAGAGGACCTGCGACAGACTCGCGAACAACTGGACGAGAAGCTCCGCATTGCCTGGAATGCCCTCAACCTCTCATTCCAGCGACTGGACATTCAACGCCAACAATTTGCCAATGCCCAAGAGCAGTTGGAAGAGAGCAGGGAACAGTTTCAGCTCGGAAATAGCACCAAGCTGGAGATTCTTGCTGCTGAAAACCAACTACTCCAGGCGCGCATTGGCATCATCAACGAAGAGATCACTCAACACCTCAACCACTACCGGCTACTCAATCATACTGGGACACTTCTCACTCTCTTCCCCTCGATCTCCGGAGAGACCAAAAGTGACGCCAGTGCCGTCCTGCACTCCGCAAAATTGGAAAAGCTGAAAGAGCACGAACAGCTTGACCGCAACGATCTGGAACGGATCATCAACCAGATCAGCTCTGGATACGATATTCCCCTCTGGTCCGCGCCTGAACCGATCGATCATGAGGGCACACCACCTAATACCGAATCATTTGAAAGTGCAAACCATTTGCCCGAGCCAAAGGAGATTCCAGACTGGCTCCTCGAACATGAGCTGCAACAAACCGAAACACCAGAGTGGGTCGATATAGCCTACGATGAAGAGATGGAGCAGGCCTCTCCCCTATTCGATCATTTTGATGAAAACAGCACGTTCGCACTGGAACCAGAAATCACCCATAGCAGTGAAACAGCGCTCTCTCCGCTCCATACCGAGATTGGCAATTTTCTGGACCGCCTCGACCAATCCATTCAAGAGTAAAGCACAATATGTCCCTGATCAGGCCTCTCCTATTCCTTGCACTATTATTGTTGCAACCATCACTGGTCAGCGCCAAAGCAAACCAGACAGATATTAATGAGTGCAATGCACTGGTCACGACCGCCTTGAGTGAACAGACACTGACCGCAAACAAAAAAGAGCACCGTAAGGTACAGAAGCTCTGCAAGAAGGGAAAAACCAGTGCTGTTGAAAAAATTCTTACTCGACTCAGCAACAAAAGTGGAAAAGGGGATAGCGCAACCTGCCTGACCACACTGGAGAGCGCAGTTAGCGATCAAATACTCTCTGTTGGAAACAAAGAGTACCGCAAAGCGGAAAAACTGTGCAAAAAAGGAAAACTGAATGCCGTAGAGACACTGATTGAACGGCTCACCAAGAAAAAGAAGGGAGATACTAGCCAACAGGAGCTTATCACTGCCTGCCTCTCCACGCTGGATCAGGCCCTTGGTAGTCAGTTGCTTCATCGAGGCAGCAGTGATTACCGAAAAGCTGAGAAGCTGTGTAAGAAGGGAAAAAGCAGCAAGGTAGATTTGCTGATTACCCAACTTGAGAAGAAGAAGGGCGGCAGTGATCTGAAAAAGAAAAAAGAGACTTGCCTGGCACAATTAAAGGCCGCGGCCAGCCGCAACGAAATTCGCAAGAACAGCACCAATCACAAAAAACTGACACGCCAATGCAAGAGCGGATCCTTTACGGCTGTAGAAACAGCACTGGCCAAGGTTGCAACCTCTACGACCACCAGCTCAACGACCAGCACAGCAACCTCTAGCAGCTCCAGTTCAACGGCCCCGACAACAACATCCTCCCCAACAACAACTCCCAAAAAAAAGAGCATTGCCAAGAAGAAAACAGACCTGAAAGGCAAATGTATACGAGCCATGAACAAATTGGTGGCCAGCGGAAAGCTGAAAACCAACAGCCGTGACTACAAGATGGGTGCTCTGTTCTGCAAACGTGGAAAGATCAACAAGGCAATCTCGATTATCAAGCGCTACCGATAGAGCCGACCACCACCCCTGCCATTACACAAAGGTGAAGTCCTCTGGCGCAAAAGAGGATGCAATGTTAGCGGCACTGATCCCACTAAAGGTGGCAACGATAGTGGCATCGGTCGAGTCATTGATATCGTTATCATAGGCCACTGTGACCTTGCTGGTAGCGCTGTCATAAAAAACCACAACTGCATCCCCACCAGCCACGCCATCAATGGAGGTCCTCACCTCCGAGACCCCGTTAAATCCTGTGGAGTCCGTCAATACAATCACATCATTGGCACTGTTGAGGCTACCGGAGAGATCTCCCACCGCACCACTCACCTCGACATATTCGTTGCTGTCACCTACACCTCCATCACTGCTCTCAATGGCATAGATCGATTTGGTGAACTCAAGCAGATCATCCACAGAGGTGAAGTCCGTCAAAATATCCGTACCCTCACTGACAATGGCCGTTGAAAAGGAGAAGGTGTCTGCTCCATCCCCCCCTGTCAGGGTGTCACTGCCCGACCCGCCATCCAAGGTGTCACTGCCACTCTCTCCCCGTAAGGTATCATCTCCAGCGCCGCCATCTAGCATGTCATCCCCTGCCTTGCCCTCAATCCAGTCTGTTCCTGCGCCACCATAGAGCCGATCATTACCCTCTCCCCCATCGATAAAGTCGTCTCCTCCTGCACCATAGAGGGTATCCGCGCCTCCATAGCCATACAGACTGGAGTCAAGATCACTGCCCGTATGGGTTTCATCAGCACTGGTGCCGATCCACTGATCCGCACTACTATCCATCGAGGTCACATTCTCCTCATCCTCAACAAAGGTGGCGATCTGGTCACTATAGAGGGAGAGATCAGACCCCAGGAATGTGTCAAAGTAATTGATGTATTGGTCGATCTCTGCCTCGCTCATCGAGTCGATGGTCAACTGTGGATCAAGTCGATCCAGCGCACTAGTCTGCGCCACCCGCAATTGGCCCGCTTTGGAAGCCTGTTCTCCCTCCTCCGAACGCATTGAAAATGCCGGGCGAGGGGGCAGTCCCCCACGCAACTCACGAATCAGGTCATCGGGGGCTTGAAAGACAGAGCGAGGCGCTCCCTCTCCAAAAATTACCGAGGTAGCGGTGCCTGGCTCCGTGAGGGTAATGGTTCCCAGCCCATCCACATCACTCACATCCAGAATACCATCCAGGTGGACAAAGGTCGTCGAGCCATCAATCCCAACCTTTCCCTCCAACTCACTTCCGCGGATCCCCATCACTGCCGTAGGGGTCTTGATGGTGGAGTGGTGCCCATCACGCAACCCTCCCAGTTTGCCGCTCGCATAACGGAAAGAACCGGTTAACACGGTTGCACCAAACGCCCCCGACTCTTGACCCGCATCATACTGGTAGTGATCAAGAACAGCCCGGCTTCCTCCTCCGAGCTGAAAACTGGTGTCGTCCACCATACGAATTCCAACGCTGGATAGATCACCCAATGTTTGAACCACATCATTAAGATGAACCGCATCTCCCGACTTCAACAGTCGAACCTCCCCACTCTCTCCTTTCGCAGAGACCAGCCCATTCATCTCATGTACCGTCCCAATCAACGGCCCACTCTCTTGCCCCTCAGCAGAAAAGGGGCCCGCCACCAAAATGGGATGCGGAGGATTTTGCAGCAGATGGTTAACAGTCTCTGGTAACAACGTTGCTCCACCTGGACTACTTAATGCTGGCGGAAAGGGAGTGGAAAAATACCCCTCAACCACCTGTTCCCCAAGCGCAGGATGCTCAATTCTCAAGTCGATCCCGTCACGAAAGTAGTCCCCCTGCAGCAGCAACTCTGAATTAAAAACCAGAGCATTCGCCCCGTATTCCAGTTGTGAAAACGAGGTAGGGTCCTGTATCAGGAAACCAGAGTCTTGAAGGGTATTGAGGATCGCCATAAGTTACTCTCTGCCTCTAACCGTAGTACAGATCGCAATGGGGATCAATGAATGGCCTAAACAGACGATAGTCTGAGGCAGAGCAAGGAGCTAGCCGTAGATGTAGGCGAGTGTCCAGCTAAAGAGTCCACTGATGACACTCATGCTCATCCAGGTATAGAGAAGGATGGAAACCCAATCATCGTCATCCTCGACCAGGCGGTAGAGGTTGGAGTAGAAAGCATTGCCCAACTCCAACACAGACTCGAAGCGCTCAGCAGGTGTGCGGCTAAGCGCGCGCGCTAACACCACAGAGAGCTCTTTCTCCATCCTTTTCCCTGCAACCAGGGCTGGATTCAGCTCATTACGCAGCACCTCATCCTTTAACAGATAGCCACCTTCTGCCGCATGAACAGTTTGCCCCGTTAACAGCGTGTAAAGCATGGAGGCCAGATAGTAGCTATCGGTCTGCTGGGTCAACTCATTACGATCCAACACCTCAGGTGGGCTATACCGCAGCTCCAACTCAGTAGGTGGCATAAAAGGGCGTTCCCACCCAGTAATCAGAATTCGTTCATGATCCTGATCCCACAGAACCTTTTCTGGAGTCAATCGGCCATGCAGGTAGCCTTGTTGGTGGACATAGTCCATCGCAGTACATAGACTGCGCCAGATCCGATCCAGCGGCAACTGTCCCGGCTTTGCCTCACTCAACAAAATGACAGAACGGCTATCGCTATTGAAAAGCGGTGCAACGTGGATATCGCGATCAACCAGAAGCTCTTCGTTGGGGGCAAGCAAGTTTACGACGAGCGCCTTACCGGCAAGGCGAATCCCTCGAATCACCAACTCTTTATGCTTGCCCCCACTCTCTGTAGCCTGTGCAACAGTCAATAGCGGAGTGGCTTCCTGGTTCATTTTCTCTCCCATAATTTTTATAGAGTATCGTTCCACACTCATTTGTCAACCTGCCGTTTTCTATAATAAAAATTATATTTCCATGCAAATACAAAGACAAATCAGCTAGTTAACAGTAATCTTCTGTCGCGAGAACTCTAGTGCCTCACCCGTTTTGAAGAACACATGACGAAACGCATACCCCTGATTTCTCCCCAAGGTCTCAATCCTGGATGCAATCGTGAAACTATCCTGAAAAATCAGCAATGAGATATCATATTGAGAAGAGGGGTACTGCTGAAAAACCTTCTCAAGCGGCCCATCTGGTTTAACAATCTGTTCCGCTTGCCACCAGCTGGGCCACCCCTGCTTCGGTGTCAGAAAATAGCGCCGATTTTCTCGACGCATGGCAAAGTACTCCTGCAACCCATCCTGATCGTTATAATCGGCATAGATGGCTCGCCCTCCATTACAGACAATATTGATCTGCTGCTTCGCAGCCGTACCCGATTTTGCTGCCAGAGAGATCCCTCGTACCTGTGTCGTTGTGACAGACGCAATCGCTGCAAACGCCACAATCAAGACCAGAATTCCAATCACATTAAACAGCAGATCAAGAAATGAGTCGGTACTCTCCGATTTCAGTCCTCCTCGCTTTCTCTTGGCCATTCCTACATTTCCTTAACGGAGGTTGACCTTTCGGTCCTCCTCCACGTAGACCAACGTCCAGTCTGCCACCCAGTGCCCCGCCTCTTGCTGTTGCGCCTCGGTCAACTTGATTCCATTCCTGATATTGATCACGTCACTCAAAATGTTATAGGGCTCTACGCCTGTCGGTCGAATCAGAAAGAGTAAATACCGCTTCTTATACTCTTTTGCCACAGCCGTCACAAAATCAAGAAAAGGGGTTCCTTGCCAAGCTGTTGGATCATGCTTGCGATTCTGTTGATGGATCTCCACCACCTTGCTCCACTCCCGATCAAAGTCGAACTCTAGTCCGTCATAGGGGCTCCCCGCCTTGGCATTGGAGACGAAGGCTTTCTCATTTTTGCACTCAATCACCATCACTGAACGCATCTCTGCTGGGCCACCGCCTTCCGCTGCTGCCTCCTCCTCATCCGCCTCGACCACCAGCGGCGGCTTGAGCGCTGTCAGCGTCACTGCCAGCACCAGAAAAGTCAGCACGCCAATAATCGCAATCAGTACACTGATAAAAGGAAAAAAGGAGGGGTTAACCTTCTGTTTGGCGCGGCGTCCCATAAGCCCTCTATCAGGACCTAACCTTGATCAGGTCGATCCTGTTCCGAAGGGGGACGCAGAGGCTTCACCTGCACGGGAAGGTTTGGCAATACCTGACGGTGAGAGATCTCTTCTATACGGTCCAACAGCCCAAATTCTGCCTGTTCGATCAGCGTCATTGAGACCATGATAATCACCGTTGCAACCAGTGCAATCAGGGTTGTATCGAATGAGAATGCCAGCTCTTTGGTCACATTGTTCAATGCACCGGTAATCTGGCTAATGTCTTCGACATCGCCGCCCAGTACATTGGAGAGCCCCCCAACCGACTGACTCACACCCATTACCGTTCCAATAAACCCCATAATGGGCGTTGCCCAGACAATCACCCTCAGTAACGTATAACTGGATTCTGCTGTGGAGAAGGCCCGATCTGCCTCATCCTTCAAGACCTCCTCGGCCTCTCTCAGCGAGTGGGTATGTTGAAAACGCTCGAGCGATGCAGCCACCCTTCCCCCCAGCATGGTGTCATGCAGCACCATTGAACGTTTTGCGATTCGGATTCGCGCCTCTCTCAACGCATCATCACTGGAGAGTGAATCTTTTCTGGAGAGATAAACCTCTCCAATATTAGACTGATGGTGGCGCAGATCCTTGATCTTGATAAGGACCATCGACATGGAGACAAAGAACAGCCCCATCACTACATAGGGCACCCACCCCACTGCAACCAGACGGTAGAAAGCAGAATTAGGGGAGACATGCTCCAGAACAAAGTAGTAGAAAAGGGCAAACTGGGCGATGCTCAACCCCATCGTGATCATAGCAACTTTCAGCCCGAGCTCCTCCTTCTCAACCTTCACAATCGAGGAGACCGACTGCTGTTCTTGCTCTTTCTTGGGCGCTTCCCGGGTAATCACTACCTCTTTCTGGCAATGCGGACAGACCGTATAGAAGCCAATATTCTCTTCTTCAGTGAGGTTACGCCCTTCACAATAGGGACAACGGAACTCAAACATGTCTGTAATTACACTCTGTATCGCCGTAGTGGTTCATTCGAAATCAGATGGTTATAATAAACGACTAGGGATACTACCGAAACTCCGACACATTTTGTACACTGATTGAATATGATCAAACTGAAAAAAATCCATGGCCTGATCATCGGCTCACTACTGGGTGGCGTTTTCGCACTCTCAGGCGGCGTGCTGCTGGTTCCAGTCTTTGAGAAAAGCCAAGAAAACGCAAAAGAGATCGTTCAGCTAAGCAGTGATAAAGGGGTCCTTGAGGAGAAATTACAGAACACCAGTGACTCCCTACTCAACGCCAACAACACCATCGAAGGTCAAAAAAAAGAGATCGAAGTCAAGGTGCAGCTGGAAGGAACCGTTCAGCAACAGCAACAACAGCTCACCTCCCTCCAAGGCGAGAAAGAGCAGCTCAGTGGCGAGCGCACAGAACTGCAGCAGCAGGTGGAGTCACAAGGCATGGAGATCAGCACTCAGAAAGAAATGCTGGATGAGCAAGACTTGATGATCTCAGAAAAAGAGGCTCAGCTCGAAGAGGTCGCTCAAACCGTCACCGAGCTACGAGAAATTGATGATCAGGTGATTACCAACTCCCGCTATGTTGTTGGTGGATTCATGAAGATTGCCGATCGCGAGAGATTCCGCAAGATGAGCCGGATGGATCGCCATGAGCTGATTCAGGAGACCATGCGCCTCTCCAATCAACTGGAGAGCGACACCAACAAACGCAAGGATCTCTGGCGCCAGGCGGAAGAGAAGATCGAACAATTTCAAGACTGATCTGGCAAC
>CAZKCT010000062.1:0-10275 GCA_964551545.1 uncultured Piscirickettsiaceae bacterium
TTACAAGTGCGTTGCTCTACCAGCTGAGCTATAGCGGCAAGTGCGCGCATTTTACTGTGCCCTCATGGAGTTACGCAACCACAATTTGGCCGATTTTCGGGTTGAGGGCAATGTATTGGGTGATGGTGAACCCGATCGCCCAACAGACTCCAGATCTAAACGGATAGAATGAAAGCCGCCGTTGAGGATGAAGGAAGGGCTGACGGAATTCAGCACTGAGAGAATTCTGAAAATACCTCTATGCTGATGCCAGAATAGCGCTGACGGATTCCAAAAAACGAGACTGGAAAGCATTTAGAGAATCGGGGGCGATTCATCAAGCGGCCTAGTGGCTTTTCAGTCCGGCCTGATTTCTATCGAAATATCTGGCCTCGGCATTTTCAAGCGCAGCAAGACCGGGGCCCCCAGAAACAGCAATGGTCGCACTGCACTCATCCAGACCGCTCAAATCAACGCCGGCTACTAAGAACAGGACGTTCCAAAAAATTGCAGACACTCATAGGTCAGTGCGCCATAGTCTTAGAGAACAAATGGATGACTGCCACGCCCGCGATAATCAGGCTCATTCCTATGATCGCAGGAAGGTCTGGAATCTGTCTATACAAGACAATCCCAGCCAAGGTGATCAGAACGATTCCAACACCCGACCAGATAGCGTAGGTGACGCCCACAGGAATAGTGCGCAGAACGAGAGTGAGGTAATAGAAGGCCGCACCATAGCCGATAACAACAATCGTACTGGGGATTAGCTTTGTAAACTCTTCAGACGCCTTTAGGGCGCTTGTAGCAAAGACCTCAGCAACAATTGCTATAGCCAAGTAGGTATAACCCATTTAAAACTCCAAGAGAAATATAGTGGATTTCAATTGTGCTCCAGGAGAGCAGTCAACTCAATGAGTGCCTCAAGCCATATTTGATCCATTCCCCCAAGAGTCTACTATCAGCGCCAATACAGCCCTGCGAGCTTTACAGACACTCCGGCTAGTAGTTCAATACTTTTACTTCATACACAATCACCTTACCCAGATTCTGCCGGCACTATTCCTGATGACCAAAGAAACTCCCCTAGCAATTTCAAAGCGTGTCTCTATCCCGCTCTCAGAGATTGAACTAACCCCAATTCGGGCTTCTGGGCCAGGCGGGCAGAACGTCAACAAGGTCTCTACAGCTATCCATCTCCGCTTTGATATCCATGCATCCTCTCTGCCCGATTTCTATAAAACACGTCTACTAGCCCTATCTGACCGACGCATTAGCAAAGAGGGCATTATTGTCATCAAGGCCCAACAAGCGCGCACTCAAGAGCAGAACCGGAATCAGGCACTAGAACGCTTGGCTGAGCTGGTACAGCATGTCGCTCAATCCCGGAAAAAAAGGATACCGACAAAGCCCTCCTTCTCTACTCGAAGAAAACGCACTGACGATAAAACCAGAAGGGGACGAGACAAAGCCTTGCGCAAGAAGACCATCATCTAACAATGGAGTGGCCACTTCTCAGGCAGATGAAATTGCTAGCCCGCATATTTCATAGTAAAGGTGGGACAAAGGCGGAAAATTAAGCCGATGGCGAATGGACGCCCTCCCCTTTCGCAACCAGCAACAGCCCCTCAAGCACCAAATGTTGCATTTCTTTCATCGAATAAACGGATGCCTCTCGCAATACAGACCGATCGCCTCCAGTCACCAAAAGTTCCAGCGCTCCATAGTGCTGAATGATTTTTCCAAGCATCTCATCAACTCGCGCAACGGAGCCATCATTTTGTAGACGAAGCCCTTCCGCGGTCCCTCTACCCAGCAGTGGCCCACCCTCCTCGGTTAGAGAATCTTGCTTGAGGTGTGGTGCTGCAGAGAGCAATGTCTCAGCAGAGTGACCGACCCCCGGAAGAATCACTCCACCTTGGTGCCGCCCTGTAGCGTCAACTACATCGATGGTAATAGCTGTCCCGCAGTCCACTAGGCAGAGCGGCCGTTGCGCCACACGCCAAGCAGCGATTAGCCCCAACCAACGGTCCACTCCCAACTGTTGGTACTGGTGGTAGCCATTTTTTAGCCCACCAAAGCGGGGGGCGGTCTGTACCACTTCAACGTCAATCCTCCAGAGCGACTCGATAACGCTTTTGATCTCTTCCCTGTACTGTCCACTTACACTGGTCGCCAGCCAGACCCGATCCGGCGGGGTGTGCCGTTGCCATTCTGTTTGTAGTGCTGCGTGGTCTTTATGGTTATCCAGCCAACCGGTCTCCGTCAGCCCGCCTTGATCCGCCCAGCCCCATTTGATCCGGCTATTCCCCGCATCCAGCAGCAGCCAGCACGCATCCTGTTTCATGAATTAGCGCGGAGGCGCAAGGAGAGGTCCCCACTAAAGTGGCGCTGAATCTCTCCGTTGGACTCCAACTTGAGCGCACCGCTGGCATCAATGCCGCGCGCAATGCCTGTGATGGTTTTTCCATCCATCTGTAGATCGACCTGCCGATTACTGACTCGATCGAGCGGATCCCACTCGGGCAACAGCGACGCCATTCCTTGCTGCTCAAATTGCTCCAGCAGTGGCACCAGTTGATTCAGAATCTCTGCGGCCAACTGGTTTCGCGAAGGAGGGGAATCGAGATGGTCGGACAGTGCCGTCCAGGGCTGATCAATTTCCAGTCCTTGTGTTGTCGATCGCTGCACGTTGACCCCCATTCCAATCACCACATCGGTCGGCCCTTCGGACTCTCCCTCCAGCTCGATGAGCACCCCGCCCAGCTTTTGATCTTCCACATGCAGGTCATTAGGCCATTTGAGTCTCACCGCCTCAAGCCCTAGCTGCTGTACCGCCTTGGCCGCCGCAATCCCAGCGACAATCCCCAGACCACTGAGCGTAACGGGGCCTCCCGAGAAGCGCCAGGTCAGCGAGAGGTAGAGGCTCTTCCCAAACGGAGAGACCCACTGTTTACCTCGGCGTCCCCGCCCCACCAATTGATACTCTGCCAACAACACCGTACCGGATTCGCACCCATCACGGACCCGACGCATGAGTTCACTGTTGGTGGAGTCACAAGACCAAACTGTCTCGATACACTGCAGGGCCTGATTGGCCTTGGCATCGATTTGGTCTGCGACCGCCTGCTGATCAAGCAACGCAACCGGATATGGCAGCCGGTACCCTTGGCGCTGCTCGGAGATGATCTCAATATTCGCCTCTTGCAGCGACTGGATCTGCTTCCAGACCGCCGCCCGACTGATGCCTAATACCTCTCCAAGCGCTGTTCCGCTGTGGACCGCTCCATCCGAGAGCTGGCGCAGCAGTTGCTGCTGAATTGGGGTGATCACTGCCGGGCAGCCATCTCCTTCGCCACGAGGAATTCAATCACCTTGAAGAGGTTTTCAATGCTCCCTGCACTCCCCGCATCGGTCAGATATTTGCCTGCGACCACTACAGCAGGAACACCACTGATCCCGGAGCGCTGAGTCATCCGGATAGCTTGCTTGACGCGAGATCGCACACCAAACGAATTCCACACTTTACGAAACTGCCCCGAAGAAACTCCACGCTCCTCAAAGAAGAGCTCCAGCGCCATCTCGTCCTTTGCCAGATTGCGGTTTCCCTTCAGGTGGATCTCCTCAAACAGGTCAGCATGGATCTGGTCCAGGATGCCCAACGTAGCTGCAGTGTAAAAGGCCTGTGCTGCCGGTGTCCAACTCTCCCCCAGAATAGCCGGCTGCATCTTAAAGTTGACGTTTTTAGGATTGCTCGCCAACCAGCGATGCACCAATGGCTCGAGGCGGAAACAGTGTGGACAGCCATACCAGAAGTACTCTCTCACCTCGACCGTGCCCGGCTCCTCAACCGTGCGCAACGGCTTGCTGATGCGGGTGTACTCCACCCCCTCCATAAACTCCTCGGCAATCAATGCGGTTGAGGTCATCCAACCCATCACCAGCGCAACCACAGCTATCCATCCTCTTTTCATTATTCCACCACTCCTGAGATTATTCTTATTCATCGGTTCCTTAAGACAGCGGCAATCATATCGGGTTCCCCCGCTTTGTACAAAACCATCACCCACAAAAAAGGCCGCACAATGTGCGGCCTTTCCATTCCGAAAACAGCTCGGCAATTAAAGACCAACCTCTGCAAGAATATGGTCAACCGCCGCAGCCATCTCGTCATCCGTCAGAGAGGAACCGCCACGTGGCGCCATTGCTGTTCCGGCAACACCAGTGATCGCATTAGCAACCAGCCCATCACGACCACCTGCTTTCTCCAGGCGTGGTGCCCAGTTGTCTTTCACTCCCGCTTGCGGTGCATTCAATGCAGGCGCTGCTGGACCATGACAAGCAAAGCAGCTGGCCTGGAACAAGGCTGCACCGTTGGCCGCGCCACTACTTGCAACAGGGGGGGCTGGAGCAGCAGCTGGTGCAACGGCAGGCGCAGGATCTGCCGGAGCAACCTCTTCAACTGGCGCAGGGGTTGGAGCAGCTGCAGGCTTCGCGGCAGCACCACCAACAGACTGCAGATAGGCATTCACTGCAGCAATATCACCATCAGTCAAACGAGCCGCAACATCACGCATCATGTTGTTGGGATCATTGGTGCGCGCACCAGAGCGGAATGCCTCAAGCTGGGCCACTGTGTAGCCAGCCAATTGTCCACTCAGGCCAGGCCATTTCGCCGAGCTATTTCCTGCGGCATCTGGGCCGTGACAGGCCATACAGGCGGTCACGCCACGCGCCATATCACCACCCTGATAGAGTGCCTTACCCTGTGCAGCAAGATCGGCATCCACACTATCCGCAGATTTACCTGCAACCGTCACATAGTGAGCTCCGAGATTTGCCATATCCGCATCACTCAATCCCATTGCCTGACCCGTCATCAGCGCATCCTTACGCGCACCTGATTTGAAGTCTTGCAGCTGCTTAACCATATAACCGGCATTCTGTCCGGCCAAAGAAGGGACCGCCTTGGTCTTGCCTGGATTCATTGGATCCGGGAATGCTGGGTTACCTTCACCATTCATGCCGTGGCAGGCGCCACATACTGCAGCCCTTGCCTTTCCGGCCGCCGCATCTCCTGCAACCGCAGCCCCACCAGAGAGGGCCAATGCCGCTGCTACAATCCAAGTCTGTCTGAAAACGACCTTCTTCATAAGTCTGTTCCTTATCTCTACCGTGGATTCAATACCACATTGACGTGCGTAAATTATCCGCACAAGTAATAGAAGATTGGCAATTATATTCGCAATCGCTAGAACTGCAAGTTGTAGCAGGCTTTGTTGGCCCGGCAACGGGCCGTATAATGGGCAGATGCATCTCAATCAGGCCACCTTCACCACCAGCGCACCCAACCTTGCCCGCTGCCCCAAAGAGAGCATTGCCGAGGTCGCCTTTGCCGG
Source organism: uncultured Piscirickettsiaceae bacterium (assembly GCA_964551545.1). GTDB lineage: Bacteria > Pseudomonadota > Gammaproteobacteria > Thiopontia. Next base: position 5,379 of record CAZKCT010000062.1, read on the forward strand.
TCGCTCCAATGCTGGAAAATCCAGCGCGCTCAATCGTTTAACGGGAATCAAGAGCCTGGCACGAACCAGTAAGACCCCAGGGCGCACTCAGCTCATTAACTTCTTTGCTCTGGATGAGGGACATTTCCTGGTCGATCTACCCGGTTATGGCTTCGCCAAGGTGCCTCTCAAAGTGCGTCAACAGTGGGAGCGCGACCTCGGGGAATATCTGAGAAGACGAGATGCACTGCATGGGCTGATTATTCTGATGGATATTCGCCACCCGATGACCGACAACGATCGTCAGATGGTGGCATGGAGCCGCTTTATCGATCTGCCGATCCATATCTTGCTGACCAAGGCAGATAAACTGAAACGAGGCGCTGCAATGGCTACCCTGCACAAGGTTCGCGCCATCCTCAAGGCGGAGTACCCGGAGATCACCGCGCAGATCTTCTCTGCCACCAAGGGGACTGGGCTGGAAGAGGCCCGTGGGAAGATTCTCAGCTGGCTTGAATCTCCAGAGGATGAGACATAAAAAACCCTGCTCAGGTTAGGGAGGAGCCCTAAGCAGGGTGCTGCACATCACGACCTTTTACTGCTCCGAATCAGGTTGAAGGATTCATGATCTTCCAGTTGCTCTGTCAGACAGAGGCCTGCGGGGAAAGTTCAAAATTTTTCAACAATCGGGCTAATGAGCATCATCCCAGTTACTCCCACTACCGACATCGACGATCAACGGCACATCCAGCACCGCTGCCGCCTCCATCTGCGACTGAACCAGTTCAGTCAGCGCAGCAAGGTCATCCGCAGCCACCTCGAACACCAACTCATCATGGACCTGCATGATCATCTTTGCATCAAGCGCATTGGAGGAGAGTTCTCGATCAACTGCAATCATCGCCCGCTTGATAATATCTGCAGCCGTCCCCTGCATCGGTGCATTGATCGCGGTGCGCTCGGCATACTGGCGACGCTGACCGTTGCGAGCATTGATCTCTGGCAGATAGAGTCTGCGCCCAAATAGTGTCTCGACATACCCCTGCTGTCGCGCCTGCTCCTGGGTCTGCTCCATGTACTGCTTGACCCCCGGATAGCGCTCAAAATAGAGATCGACATAAGTCTGTGCCACGTGCCGAGTGGTATTGAGCTGCTTGGCAAGCCCGAAGGCGGACATGCCGTAGATCAACCCAAAGTTGATCGCCTTGGCACTACGACGCTGCTCCGTTGTCACCGACTCTGGCTCCACCCCAAACACCTCTGCCGCTGTGGCCCGGTGAACATCCTCCCCACTACGAAATGCCTGCAACAGCCCCTCATCCCCCGAAAGATGCGCCATGATCCGCAGCTCAATCTGAGAATAGTCTGCCGCCAGCAACAGATTCCCATCGTCAGCCACGAAGGCCTGGCGAATACGCCGCCCCTCCTCGGTACGAATGGGAATATTCTGCAGGTTGGGGTCCGAAGAGGAGAGACGACCAGTCACCGCCACCGCCTGGTGGTAGGAGGTATGGATGCGTCCGGTGCGGGCATTGATCTCTTGTGGCAGCTTATCCGTATAGGTGGACTTGAGCTTGCTCATGCTGCGGTACTCGAGAATCAGCTGCGGCAGACGATAGTCCTGCGCCAACTCTTGAAGCACCGGCTCAGCTGTGGAGGGCTGCCCTTTCGGGGTCTTCTTCAATACCGGCAGTTCCAGCTTGCCGTAGAGGATCTCCTGAATCTGCTTCGGTGAAGAGAGGTTGAAGGGATCTCCCGCCTCGTCAAAGGCCTCTTTCTCGATGGCCTCGATCTTGACTGCCAGCTCCTGACTCTGGCGCTGCAGCATCGTCACGTCAACCTTGACCCCGTTGCGCTCGATACGCCCCAGCACCTCCAGCAACGGCATCTCCACATCCCGGAACAGCTGCTCCCGCTCCGTTTCCTCTAACAGTCTTGGCCAGAGGGTCTGGTGCAGCCGCAGTGTCACCTCGGCATCCTCTGCCGCATAAGGAGCCGCCAACTCAATTGGCACCTCATCAAAGCGAAGCTGCTTCTTCCCTTTGCCTGCCACCTCTTCGTAACTGATATTTTTATGACCGAGATACTTCAGAGCCAGCGAGTCCATATCGTGGCGAGTCGCGGTACTGTCAATGACGTAGGACTCCAGCATGGTGTCGTAGGCAATCCCATTCAGCTGAATGCCATGGTTGGCGAAGATGGTGGCATCGTACTTGAGGTTCTGCCCCACCTTCTTGGGGACTGAGTCCTCCAGCAGGGGGCGCAACTGCTCCAGCACGGCCTCTCGGTTGAGCTGCTCTGGTGCCTCCAAATCTCGATGAGCCAACGGCAGATAGGCCGCTCTGCCTGCATGGATCGCAAAGGAGATTCCTACCAGTTCCGCCTCCATTGCCCGCAGACTGGTGGTCTCAGTATCGATGGCAAACAACTCTGCTGCAGTCAGCGCCTCAATCCACTCATCAAGCTGCTGCTGAGTAAAAAGGGTTTCCACCTCCAGGGTCTGTAATTCATCTGCGGCCTCCTCTTCGGATACGGACTCTTCTCCCAACAGCTCAGAGAGCCAGCGCTTGAACTCCATCTGTCGATAAAGCTGCTGCAGCTGCTCCCACTGTGGTTCTGTCGCCTGCAGTTCACCCACATTTTTCTCCAGTGCCACATCACAACGAATGGTCACCAGCTCTTTTGAGAGCGGAAGCTGCTCCAGCACATTGCGGAGACTCTCTCCCACCTTGCCGCCCACCTCATCGGCACGCGCGATAATCTCACCCAGTGAACCGAACTTGTCGAGCCACTTCACGGCTGTTTTCGGACCCACCTTGGGAACGCCCGGCACGTTATCCGAGGTATCTCCCATCAGGGTCAGATAGTCGATGATCTGCTCCGGTTTAACCCCAAACTTCTCCACCACCCCCTCTGGCCCCATAATCGTACTACTCATGGTGTTGATCAAAGTGACATGCTGATTGACCAACTGCGCCATATCCTTATCCCCTGTGGAGATCAGCACCGAGATATTCTGTGCCGTCGCCTGCTCTGCAAGGGTGCCAATCACATCATCAGCCTCCACGCCCTCATGGACAATCATCGGGATCCCCATCGCCTCAATGATTTCATGCAGCGGTGCAATCTGACTGCGAAGATCCTCCGGCATCGGCGGGCGGTTGGCCTTGTACTCAGGATAGATATCGTTGCGAAAGGTTTTCCCCTTGGCATCAAATACCATCGCCACCTGCTGCGGCTGATACTCCTCCAGCAGACTCTTCAACATATTGACCACCCCATAGACCGCCCCGGTGGGTTGCCCGCTGGAGTTGGTGAGTGGTGGCATCGCGTGGAAGGCTCGGAACAGGTAGGAGGAGCCATCCACCAGAATCAGTTGTGGTTTCTCTGTCATCATCGAGGGGAATTTTGCATGAATTTAGCGTATTATCTTATCACTATCAGGTCGCGCCCACGGGTAGCAACTGACCAAACCAATTCCCGGAACGCCGATGATGAAACGCACTTTACTCCCTCTATTGATCATCTCTCCACTGGCCATGGCCGAGCCTCAGGTTGAGGCACCAATGCCACCCGCCATGATTACTATTCCAGTTCCCGAGATTCCAAATCGTTCTCTTGAAGAGGAGCTCAATCGTGAAGCAAAAGCTGCGGCTGAACAGAGAAAATATGGCTATACCCTAGATGCACAGGGTGGGCGTGGCTATCTGGAGCCCAAGCAGGATGACGCCAACGAAGAGATGATGACCCCTCAGTGGGAGCTGTTTCGTTGGGAAGGCTCCAGCGGACAACAGCGCTAATCCCCATCGCCTCTTCTGATGTCTGTCTACACCACGATCTCCGAATCGGAGCTTGTCGAATTTCTGAGCCACTACTCGATCGGAACCCTGCAAAGTTACGAGGGGATCCAGGCCGGGATCGAGAACACCAACTATTTTGTCACCACAACCACTGGCGAATTTGTTCTCACTATTTTTGAGCAGCTCACCTGGGAAGAGCTGCCCTATTTCCTCGACATCATGGCCTTTCTGGCAGAACACGAGGTCCCCAGTGCACACCCCGTTGCCGATGAACAGGGCACCTATCTACGCCACCTGAAACAGAAACCTGCGGCACTGGTCGAGCGATTGAAAGGGCGCGGCATCGATCACCCCAATCCGACACAGTGTGCCGAACTCGGCAGTGCGCTGGGGCGTATGCATGCGATGGCCCACAATTTCAATGGCGAACGGGAAAATCCACGCGGGATTCACTGGTGTCAAGAGACCATCAAGCAGCTCAACGAAAAGTTATCCCCTGAAGAGCAAATTTTGCTGCAGCAGGAGCTCGACTATCAGGCGCAATTCCAGCGCAATGCCCTACCACAAGGGGTGATTCATGCAGACCTGTTCCGGGACAATGCACTCTTTGTTGACGACCACCTCACTGGAATCATCGATTTCTACTACGCCTGTAACGATGCGCTGCTCTACGATGTCGCAGTCACCGTCAATGACTGGTGTATCGAGTCCGATGGTCAGATCGATGCCGTACGCTATCAGGCACTGGTCGATCACTATCGCCAGCAACGCCCTTTTCATGAGGAGGAGCTGAAACAGTGGCCCGCCATGTTACGCGCTGCTGCATTGCGCTTCTGGCTCTCTCGTCTGCTTGATCTCCACTTCCCCCGTCTAGGAGAGCTGACTCAAACCAAGGACCCGGAGGAGTTTCAGAATATTCTGAGACGCCACCAACAGAGCACTCCACCCCTGTAAAAACCTGTGGATAACTTTGTGAATAGCGGGAAAACTGTTCACAACTCCATCACTTACTGACCCCAAAACCGTTTCTCTACTCCGCCCCCACTGTTCTTGTCAGGCATTTAAAAACAACGAGTTATAAATAATTATAACCCGCTAATAATCAAAAAACCAATGGA
>CAZKCT010000063.1:0-10218 GCA_964551545.1 uncultured Piscirickettsiaceae bacterium
TGTGCATCTTATCAGCTCACCGATCCGTCGCCTAAAGGCGAGGGGTTTACGGATCCCCTATCGGGGACTCTAAATTTTTCGGTATGGGCACACCCACAATCCTCTCTTTAAAGCCAGACTATACTGAAAAAAACAGCGGCTTGTGTGTTACGAAATGTTATAGCGTTAGAGCCGTTTCTCATATTAATCGCTCTGTAAGCATTTGCAGTTTCTACCCCATCTGCCTCGAACGGCCAAAGGCGGGGAACCCTCCTCCTGCAAGGGGTAGGGTGCTTGAACTGCGATTACTTTTGCAACTATTAATATGTGGTGTGGGCATTACCCCACCATCACCCGCTGCCAGATCTCCATGACCTGTTTGCGCTCTTCGATAAACTCGATATCAGGCACCCGTGCAGAGTGGTTCTCCAAAAAGAGGTGGTAGGCACGACGGCGGAATTGACGGTAGTTCTGAACCAGTATGGCGGCATCTTCCCGGCTCAGTCGCTTCTCTTTTTCCAGCGTCTCAATCTGGCGCACATTATCACTCCAGCGCAGCAGTTTGGGGTACTGATGCGCCCAACGCAGGATCAAGTACTGGACAATAAATTCCACATCGACCATCCCCCCCTCCATCTGCTTGAGATGGATCTCGCCTGCCTTACAGTGCCCCAACGACTCCCGCATCTTCTCTCGCATTTCACACACATCCACCCGCAGCTTCTCTGGGTCACGCTGTTGTGACAGCACCTCTTGGCGGATGGCCCCAAACTGTTGCTTTGCGGCCTCACCGCCAAATACCACACGAGCGCGCACCAGCGCCTGATGCTCCCAGGTCCACGCCTCATTGAGCTGGTACTCCCGGAACCCATCCAAGTCAGAGACCAAGATGCCCGAGTTGCCATTAGGGCGCAGGCGGGAGTCAATCTCGTAGAGGCGTCCGCTCATGGTGCGGGTACTCATCAGGTGGATCATGCGCTGTCCCAGCCGCACATAAAATTCACGGCGGCCGACCGGATACTGTTTACGGCTAAACGGCGCTTCTGGATCTCCATCATGGAGGAAGACCATATCCAGATCCGAACCATAGCCCAGCTCCAGCCCCCCCATCTTGCCGTATCCGATAGCGACAAAGCCGGGAGATGTTGCACTCTCGGAACGTTTCCGAGGCTGTCCCATGCGCCGTGTCATCTCATTCCAGCAGAGCTGGAAGCTGCGCGTCACCAACGATTCCGCAATCCATGTGAGCGCATCACTCACCTTCATCACCGGCAGTTTGTCCATCACATCGACAGCGGCAATCTTGAGAATGTTGCGACGCTGAAAGTGGCGCATCAACTCCATCTGCTGTTCCAGATCCTCTTCATCAACCCGGCTGGCGAGTAGCTCCAATTCACTGAGCAGTGGCTCCGGCCCGCTCGGCATCACAATATTGCGTACATCCATCAGCTCTTCCAGCATCATCGGATTTTCTGACAGCTGTTCGGCAATCCAACTACTCTTCTGTAGCAGGGTCAGCAGATGTTCCAACGAGGCGCTGTTCTCCGCCAGCATGGAGAAGTAGACGGAGCGTCGACCAATCCCCTCCACCAGACGGATCGCCCACATCAGGCTCTCATCAACGTGCCGCTGCTGGCTTGCAGCCTCGATCAGTAGTGGCATCAGGCGGTTGAGACGGTGCTGTCCCTCTCGGCTCATCGACTGCACACTGCTCGACTCGGCCAACTGCTGCAGACGGTGGGTAATCAACTCTCGGTCGTCAAACCACTGTCCTACACTCTCTGGCGCCTCTCCATCACAGATTTGCTCCCAAATCTGCTGAAATGAAATCTCCTCTTCGCTTTCCTCCTCCCCATCCGAGAAGAGCTGCTCAAACTGCTGCTGTACCGCTTCCCGATGCTCGGTCAACACAGCATAGTATGCCTCCCAACTGTTGAACTGCATCGATTCGGCCATCAGCTGGCGCTGCACATCACTCTGCGGTAGGCGCTGAGTCTGGCGATCTTCATACTCTTGAATACGGTGTTCACTGTTACGCAGGAAGAGATAGGCATCAACCAGTATCTGGTAATCGGCCCCACTGATCTCTCCCCGATCTCTCAACAGAGGCAAGACCTCAAGGATGGGACGAATCTGTAACTCTTTCTCCGCGCCCCCACGCACTAGCTGGAAGGCCTGACCGATAAACTCAACCTCACGGATACCACCCGGCCCCAGCTTTACGTCATCCAGCATCCCTTTTTTACGGACCTGACGCGCAATCATCTGCTTCATCTCGCGCAGAGACTCAAAGGCGCTGTAATCAAAGTAGCGACGGTAGATGAAGGGACGCAGCATGGCCATCAACGCCTCGCCCGCTACAACATCACCCGCTACCACCCGCCCCTTGATCCAGGCGTAGCGCTCCCAGCTTCTGCCGTGGAGCTGGTAGTAATCCTCCATCGCATCAAACGAAGAGGCAAGCGCTCCCGCCTCACCAAATGGGCGCAGTCGCATATCGACCCGGAAGACAAAGCCTTCGGCGGTGTTGGAGTTAATCGCCTTGATCAGGCGGCGACCGAGATTGGTGAAGAACTCCTGGTTGGATATCCAGGGGCGGCGGCCTCGGGTCTCTCCATCTTCCGGATAGGCGAAGATCAAATCGATATCGGAGGAGAAATTGAGTTCACGCGCACCGAGCTTGCCCATCGCCACCACAATCATTGGCTGCGACTTACCGCTCTGCTCTCCCTTCGGAGTACCCTCCTCATCACACTGCCACTGATAGAGCAGATCCAAGGTCTCAGAGAGACAGACATCCGCCAGTGCTGAGACTTCCGCTACAGTGCTGTGATAATCCCCCCAACCGGACAGATCACGGACTGCGATTCGCACCATCTCCTGACGGCGGAACTGACGTAGTTGGGTAGAGAGCTGCGAATCACTGCTGACCTTTTTCAGGCGCTTGCGCAGTAGCTTGCGATAGGTGGCTTCACTGCTGGTGGTCTGCAGACGGCCTGACTGCTCAAGCCATGCCAACAAGCTTTCATCTTGCCGACAGCTATTCTCAATAAAGGGGCTGAACCGAAAAAGCCTGGTGATGGTGTTGTGGCGCTCCGCTTGCTTCATGCGCCCCACGATACCTCTATCGTGATCGAGGTGCCATCGCCAGTTGCCGATCTTTCTTATGGCTGAGCAGCAATTTGCGCAGCTCTGCAGTCGCCTGGAAAAAGTGCTTACGTTCGGCTGCAGTCAACTTGCGGGTACGAGGCAGGGACACCTTCATGGCATCCTTATACTCCCCACGCTCACGGAATTCATAGTGGAGATGGGGGCCAGTCGACATCCCTGTGCTACCCACATACCCAATCAATTGTCCCTGGCGCACCCGAGAACCCGGCTTCAATCCACGGCCAAACTTGGAGAGGTGTGCATAGACGGTGGTGTATTTTCCACCGCTATGGTTGAGGAAAATGACCTTGCCGTACCCCTTCTGATACTCTCGCTTCTGCACCACGCCATCGGCAGTGGCCATCACCGGGGTTCCCTTACGGGCAGCGAAATCTGTGCCTCGATGAGGACGATAGGTCTTGAGCACCGGGTGGTAACGACGTAGCGTGAAGTGGGAACTGACCCGACCTTTCTTCAGCGGACTACGAAGGAAATCGGCCTGTAGCGGCTCCCCATCCCCACGATAGTAACGGGCCACCCCATAGCGGTTGACGTGGCGAATCATCCGAATCGGCTCACCACGATTCTCCAGCTCGGCGGCCATGATCACCCCATCACGCAGAGAACCCTCTCGTCCCGGCTGGAAGACCACAGTGAAGCGGTCCCCTTTCTGAATGTCTCGACGAAAATCGATCTGCTCGGCAAATAGCGCCTCCAGCTTCTGCAGATGGAGAGCTGGAATACCCGCTCGACGGGCAGACTGGGAAAAGGTTTTATGGATGCGGCCACTGCGCACCACCCAGCGTGAGGAAGCAACACTCTTTGCTCGCCCCTTTGCTGTCTTGGCTTTCACTGCCTTGGTGGATGATTTGGCAACCACCTTGGTCGGAGTAATCCGTTGTGGCTCCAGCGTACTTTTTTTCACCTGTGCAGGCTGCTGCGCGGTACAGCCGACCAGCAGAAAGAGGGCACTTATCAGAATGGTGAAGATTGATTTCAAGTTCGCGTCCGAATCAGGATTCAACAAGTTAGGCGCGGAGTATACCGTTCCTTCCCAAACTCATCAAATAAGTGGCCGGTTTAAAGGGCTTATGGGCCTACCCCTCCAAAGACAGCTCCTTGATCTTGCGGGTCAACGTATTGCGCCCCCACCCCAGTAGACGCGCCGCCTCTTGCCGTTTCCCGGCCGTATGCTCCAGCGCGGCCTCGATCACGATCCGTTCCATCGTCGGCACGACTTGCTCCAGCAGCCCCGCCTCCTGACGATTGAGGTGGTGGCGAATCCACTGCTCTAGCGCCATCTCCCACCCTTCTCCAGAAGAGGGTTGATCGGCACGCAGCTCCAGCGGCAGATCCTCCACCTGCACCGTCCGTGAGGGCGCCATTACCGTAATCCAGCGACAGGTATTCTCCAACTGGCGCACATTGCCCTGCCACTCCAGTCCACAGAGATACTGGATGGTCTCTGGCAACAACTCTTTCTCCTCAACCTCCAGCTCCTCTGCAGCCAGGTTAAGGAAGTGGTTTGCCAGCAACGGAATATCTTCGCGCCGCTCAGAGAGGCGTGGCACATGAATCCGAATGACATTAAGGCGGTGATAAAGATCCTCCCGGAAATCACCGGCCCGTACCGCCGCCTCCAGATCTTGATGAGTGGCCGCAATAATCCGCACATCAACCTGAATCGGCGCATGGCCACCCACCTGATAGAACTCCCCCTCTGACAAGACTCGCAGCAGCCGAGTCTGGGTCTCCAGCGGCATATCCCCAATTTCATCGAGAAAGAGCGTGCCACTATTCGCCTGTTGAAAGCGTCCCTGTCGAGCAGCCGTTGCGCCGGTAAAGGCCCCTTTCTCATGACCAAATAGTTCAGAGTCCATCAAATCGCGAGGAATCGCCGCCATGTTGAGGGCGATGAAAGGGTGCTCTGCACGCGGGCTGTGGCGATGCAGTGCCTGTGCCACCCGCTCTTTGCCCGTGCCCGATTCCCCATTGATCAATACCGTCATGTTGGATTGTGCCAACCGGCCAATGGCACGGAATACCTCCTGCATCGCCGGAGACTCTCCGATGATATCGGTACTCTCCCCTTGTTGGCTCTCCTTACGCGCCCCCTGTTTGCTGCGTACCTGCTCTATGGCGCGCATGGAGAGAGAGATCGCCTCCCCAATATCAAATGGCTTGGGCAGGTATTCAAACGCCCCTCCCTCATAAGCAGAGACCGCACTATCCATATCCGAGTGGGCGGTCATGATGATCACCGGTAGATCAGGCTGTCGTACTCCCACCTCCTTCAGCAGTGCCAGCCCATCCATTCCAGGCATGCGGATATCACTAATGATCACGTCTGGCTGCTCACGCTCCAGTTTATCGAGGATCGTCTGTCCATCATTAAAACTTGCCACCTCCAGCCCCGCCTTCTGCAAGGCTTTCTCCAGCACCCAACGTATGGAACGATCATCATCAATGACCCAGACACTGCCCTTCACACCCTCTTCCATGACGTACCTCCCTCCAGCGGGATCAGCAGGGTGAAGATGGTCTCACCCGGTTTAGATTGACACTCGATCACCCCACCTTGACGCTGCACAATCGACTGCGCAATAGAGAGCCCAAGCCCGGTTCCATCGGCACGCCCCGTCACCATTGGCAGGAAGATAGTGCTCCGCAACTCTTCCGAGATCCCGGAGCCATTGTCCTCAATCTCCAAACTACAAACCAGGCGGTGGCGCTGGTTGCCAATGGTGATCTGTCGACGCACACGGGTACGCAACTTGATTTGTCCGTTGTTTTTGAGGCTCTGTGCCGCATTCTTCACAATATTGAGCAGCGCCTGAATCATCAGATCACGATCTGCCGGGAAAGAGGGGATGCTGGGATCATAATCACGCTGGATAGCAAGCGCCTCACCACTCGCCTCTGCCAACACCAAGGTGCGTACCCGCTCCAGCACCTCATGGATATTGGTCTCTTCCATTTGTGGCGGACGATTGGGCCCCAACATCTGATCCAACAGCGACTGCAGCCGATCCGCTTCCCCAATAATGACCTCGGTATACTCCTTCAGCGCCGGATCCCCAAGCTCCCCCTCCAGCAACTGTGCTGCACCACGCAATCCACCCAGTGGATTCTTGATCTCATGAGCAAGCCCTCGCAATAGGTCCGCTGATGCACGATTCTGATGGAGTAGTCGCTCCTCATTGCGGATCCGCAAATGCTGCTCCACCTGTTGCAACTCCACCAGAATACGCTGCTCACCGAGAGGAATCAGAGAGCAGTCCACCATCGCCCGATTGCCATTGATGAAATGGAGCTCCACCTCACGTTCGGTATAGGGGAAGTCACTCTCCTGCACCCGCTCAATCCCCTGACCAATATCACAACCAATATCGACAACGGCTGATATCTTATGGCCCAATGCCTTGTTGGCACTAACCCCAAACAGCACCTCTGCGGCCGGATTGAGGTGGAGCAGTTGTTGGGTGCGATCAACCACCAACTGCGCCATCGTGGTGTGTTCCAACACCAGATCGCGCAAATGGTTTTGCTCTATTTTCTCATAACACCCGGACATACCCTTCTCTTTGCAATCGCTATACCAGCCACCGCCCCTAGAGTCATCAATTTACTTTCCTTCATAAACAGTAGGTTACAGAGAAACCACTGACCGCTATTCGTCTCATGGGAGAGAGTGTATCGCACTGATGCACTATTTTGGTGCAATAAAAAGCCCCCCTGCAAAACAGGGAGGCTTTTTAAGGGTGACTGGTACGATTTATACGCTGTAGTACATATCGAACTCAACCGGATGCGTCGTCATGCGCAGACGGGTGACCTCTTCCATCTTCAGATCAATATAGCTGTCGATGAAGTCATCTGTGAAGACATCGCCCTGCTTGAGGAAGTCACGATCTGCATCCAACGCTTCCAGCGCCTGATCAAAGGAGTGACATACGGTTGGGATCTCAGCCGCCTCTTCTGCAGGCAGGTCATACAGATCCTTGTCCATCGCCTCACCTGGATCAATCTTGTTCTTGATGCCGTCAAGGCCAGCCATCAGCATTGCAGAGAATGCGAGGTATGGGTTGGCCGTTGGATCCGGGAAACGAACCTCAACGCGCATCGCCTTCGGAGATGGGACGTGTGGGATACGGATCGAAGCAGAGCGGTTACGGGCAGAGTAGGCCAGCATCACTGGTGCCTCGAAGCCTGGCACCAGACGCTTGTATGAGTTGGTCGAGGCATTGGTGAAGGCATTCAGTGCACGGGCGTGCTTGATGATACCGCCGATGTAGTAGAGCGCCTCCTGAGAGAGACCACCATACTTGTTACCAGAGAAGATGTTCTTACCCTTCTTGGCAATCGACTGATGCACGTGCATACCGGTACCGTTATCACCAACGATTGGCTTCGGCATGAAAGTCGCCGTCTTGCCGTAAGCGTGTGCCACATTGTGGATCACGTACTTGAGGATCTGAGTCTCATCACCCTTCTTCACCAGCGTGTTGAACGCCGTTGCGATCTCATTCTGGTTGGCCGTTGCCACCTCATGATGATGCGCCTCGATGGTCAGACCCATGTCCTCCATCACCAGACACATGGCCGTACGGATGTCCTGGGTAGAATCGACAGGAGGAACGGGGAAGTAGCCGCCCTTAACGCCCGGACGGTGGCCCATGTTACCGCCTTCATAGACCTTCTCGGTATTCCAGGAAGCCTCTTCAGAGTCGACCTTGCAGAAAGAGCCACTCATGTCAGCACCCCAACGCACATCGTCAAACAGGAAGAACTCTGGCTCTGGACCGAAGTAAGCGGTATCACCAATACCGGTCGACTTCAGATACGCCTCGGCACGCGCAGCAACAGAACGTGGATCACGCTCGTACCCTTCCATGGTGGCTGGCTCAACGATGTTACAACGGATGATGACCGTTGGCTCCTCATAGAATGGATCCAGCATCGCCGTGGCTGCATCTGGCATCAGGATCATGTCGGACTCATTAATGCCCTTCCAACCCTCGATGGAAGAACCATCAAACATCTTGCCCGCCTTGAAGAAGGCTGCGTTGACCTCTGCGGAAGGAATAGTGACGTGCTGCTCCTTACCCTTGGTGTCTGTAAAACGAAGATCAACAAACTTGGCGTTGCTCTCCTTGATGAGCTTGGCTACTTTCTGAGACATGAACGGCTCCCTGATTCAAAAATAAAAACGGATCTCCACAACCCTGTGAAGCGACCCTGTGAAAAATGGTTTTTCAAAAGTGGAATCGATCCACCCCGAAAAGTGTGCTGGATTATATAGCATAAAGTGTGCCGACAAAACAACTTGTTGATTTTTCAGTAATTTTGAAGTTTTACTGTAAATACCACAAACCATCTTGCACCAGTATAGTGCGCATAAAATCTTATTTGCACTATACTGGTGCGCCCAAAAAGCTATCTAACGGCAGCAGGCAACGCGTCTGGGCTGTCGTATTTCTCCACCACAGTAATATAGTTTTTTATTCCAACCAAGCACATGATCGCATTTCATATTATTGCTATTACATAGGCCGCCAAAGTGCGGTCTTCCGTCACTTGTAACACGTGCAAATCCACCCGTAACTTCTTCGAGCTCCTTTTCTTTATCCGCTACCCACTCATGATCTTTAAAGCCCAGATAGGTGCAATACATGGTTTTGTCTCGGTTACAAGTGAGGGTGCAAATACTGGATTGTTCACTGCAGCGATTTTTTTGCTCTTGGCTTGTTGCTGACTTTTGACAGTCACGATGCTCCACCTCGCAGACAGTAGGGCAATCGGCAAACGCCTGTGCGGACAGCATCTGCACGACAAAAAGAAAAAACAGTTTTTGCCAGGTGATTGTTTTTATATGCACTATTCAACTCCTTCTTGGCTTCGATACCAAATTTACGACTCCGTTCTAAATTGTGTGGATAGCCCCTGAAATCCAACGCTAACCTTACCACAACAGATAGTGGCCGTTGCTGAGCCTATGGAGGTAGTGGCTTCTCAGAGCAGGAGCACCACATCGATTTTTATATCGCCTTTTTTGCCATAACCTACCCAGTTCCACAGGATCCGAATTGATGAACCGGGAGAGCGGTGCCTACCGGGGGAAACGGAAGATACGGGGAGGACGCTATAGAGTAAGAACCGTACTGTTTATGGCCATGCTGTCAGCCATCCAGTCAAACCCCAGGTTCAAAACGATCTACACCCGCATGGTTGCCGCTGGTAAATCTAAAAAAGTGGCTATCGTCGCCTGTATGAAAAAGCTGATCACCATTCTCAATACCATGGTGAAGAACGGTACTGTGTGGGATGAAAAAATGACTTAATTTGTTGACATCGAACCACAGTCACTTGTTAGGCCATATATTGTCAATTGACTTGAACCGTAACATGCTTTCCAGTTCTATCAAGCATATCAACCAATGCATCAATTGTGAATTTTTCTGCTTTACCTCGCATAACATCAGATACTCTTGGGCGTGTTACATGCAACAAATTAGAGGCTTCTTCTTGCTTGAGGTGTTTTTCTTTAACCCACTCACTAATTTGACACATAAGCTGTGCTTTTATTTTTAATTTAGAAGCTTCATTTGAATCAAACCCCAAGTCTTCAAAAACATTTCCAGAACTAGGGGTAACATGGGTAATAGATGTATTGATATCGTTCATAATATTTTCTTAGTTACTAATAGCATCATATCTGGTTTTTGCTATTTTTATATCTTGACCTGGTGTCTTTTGTGATTTCTTCTGAAAGGAGTGGAGGACATAAATTTTTTCAGAAAACTTGGCAACATACATTATTCTGTATGCATTACCATGATCACTTATTCGTATCTCTTTAACTCCAGAACCAACAGACTGGAATGGCTTCCAATTCTCGGGATCAAGTCCATTTTGAATTCGATGCAGTTGATAACCTGCATCTCGCTTCGCACTATCTGGAAATTCAAGAATATCTTGATAACTTGAACCAACCCAGTAAATTGCTTTTTCATTTTGCACGAGATACAGTGTACAAAATTATATACGCGCCGTCAATACGACAGATCATGCTGTATGGACAGCCTAACG
>CAZKCT010000064.1:0-9775 GCA_964551545.1 uncultured Piscirickettsiaceae bacterium
GGTTTATTTTTATGATCCACTACTGGATCCACCACTCGTTTTTAGTTACCCCCCTCAACACACACCTTAGACTGAGCCAGATACGAGACCTCTAACCTTTAGCCTATACCCTTCAACATCCACATTGACCTGGTCAACCCTGGTTTCAGAGGCTATTTCTCCGGGCACAAATTCATTTCGTGCTGCCAAGAAAAATGTCACCGCACTGGAACAACGGCGATGGCACATCAAGAATAGGTAGCTTGTGCATGGCGGATGTATTGCCCTGTGTAGAAATACGCAATCAGGAAACGGTTTAATCCGCCAAATAAGGCAGACTAATTACTATAAGCAAATACAATAAGACAGATATGGCATATTGACACAAGGATAAAAATCATCTAATGTGAAAAATAAGGCACATTGATTAGCACAAAGACCAATAAGCGGACAAAATAGGCGACTTATGAAATTTATCAATGATCTTTCAGATGACGCAGTGCTGAGGGAGGCTGGCAATCGCATCGCTCAGTATCGTCTGAATCAGGATAAAACCCAGGCTGCATTAGCTCAGGAAGCCGGTGTTTCGAGTCGGACTTTAACCCGGATTGAGCATGGCCATTCCGTTCAGTCCTCGAGTCTCATTCGTATTTTACGAGCACTGCAACTGCTGGAAAATCTTAACACCCTTATCCCAAAGCCAGCGGTGAGTCCGCTTCAGCAATTAAAAATGCAGGGAAAACAGCGTCAGAGAGCCTCTTCAAAACCGGCCAAGCCAATAAAGGAAGAGCCATGGTCGTGGGGAGATGAAGAGTGACGGTTGCCGAGGTAAGGCTTTGGGGAAAATCGATCGGAGCGGTAAGCTGGGATGAAAGCGCCGCACTCGCCCATTTTGAGTATGACCCCGATTTTGTTCTCAGCGGTATTGAGGTTGCGCCGCTGACGATGCCGCTTTCAAAACAGATTTATTCATTCCCGGCATTGCCTCGAGAGACATTTCATGGTCTACCAGGGTTGCTTGCCGATTCATTACCGGATGATTTTGGTAATGCACTGATTAATGTCTGGCTCGCCAATCAGGGCAGAACGCCTGAAACCTTCAACCCGGTCGAACGTCTTTGCTATACCGGTACTCGTGGTATGGGGGCGCTGGAGTATTTACCATCACAGGGACCTTCTGCAGACAAGTCTGAACCAGTTGATGTTAAGGCATTGGTTGAGCTTGCCAGTAAAATTTTGACTAAACGAAATGCGCTTCAGGGCTCTTTTAATCCTGAGCTTAGAGAAGACTCCTTACTGGATATTCTGCGTGTTGGCACCTCGGCAGGCGGAGCCAGAGCAAAGGCAATTATTGCCTGGAATCAGAAAACCAATGAGGTACGCTCTGGCCAGCTCAAGGCGGGGAAAGGTTTCTCTTGCTGGTTGTTGAAGTTTGATGGTGTTTCCGGCAACAGGGATAAGGAGCTGGAAGATTCGGCAGGTTACGGACTCATCGAGCATGCGTACTACCATATGGCGAAGAGAGCCGGAATCGACATGGAAGAGTCACGACTGCTCAAAGAGAACGGCCGCAGTCACTTTATGACCAGACGTTTTGACCGAACGGCTTCTGGCCAAAAGATACATATGCAATCCTTCTGCGCCATGGAGCATTTTGATTTCAAGAAGGCCGGAGCGCACTCTTATGAGCAGGCACTGCGCACGATTCGCAAGCTGGGAATGCCGATGGTGACGATTGAAGAGCAGTTCCGGAGAATGGCTTTCAATATTATTGGCCGTAATCAGGATGACCACGTCAAGAACATTGCTTTCCTGATGGATAAGTCAGGCAACTGGTCTCTATCTCCGGCCTTTGATATGACCTATAGCTATAACCCTCAAGGTGACTGGACGAGTCGGCACCAGATGTCGCTTAATGGCAAGCGTGATGATTTCACGATTGAGGATTTTAAAGCCTGCGCGAAAAATGCATCGATGAAACGTGGTAGAGCGGAAGAAATTGTCCGACAGGTGCAGGGGGCTGTATTGCAGTGGAAGCATTTTGCTGGCAAATCGGGGGTGCCTTCAGAGGTTGCTGACGGCATTAGCAAGGCGCATCGAACAGAGATTTTGAGGTAGAGCCTTTCGGGTTTGCGCCTATCTGCTGCACAATCGCGACTGGGTAGGCTCCGCAGACTAGGCGGCCACTGATTCTCAGGAAGAGTGGCCCCCAGCCGATCACTCTTCGTCTGTACTCTCGTTGCCACTCAACACCGGCCAGGCCGCACGTAGATAGATCACCATCGACCAGAGCGTCAGCAGCATCGCCACATAGAGCAGCACCATCCCCACCACCGCCGTTGGCAACTCCATGATCGGCTCACGATAGAGCAGCAGCAGGATCGCCACCATCTGTACGGTGGTCTTGATCTTGCCAATCATCGAAACCGCCACATTGGTTCGGTTGCCCATCTCTGCCATCCACTCTCGCAGCGCGGAGATCGCGATCTCACGCCCGATGATGACGATCGCCGGGATGGCCACCCAGAGGTTGGGCATATCACTGACCAACAGGACCAGCGCGGCAGCCACCATCAATTTGTCAGCGACCGGATCGAGAAAGGCGCCAAAGGGGGAGGTCTGGTCCCATTTTCGGGCCAGATAGCCATCCCACCAATCCGTGACTGCGGCCAGCACAAAAAGCAGGGCTGCAGCGGTTCGACCCCACTCCATCGGCAGATAGAAGGCGACAATGAAGAAGGGGATCAAGGCAATCCGCAACAGGGTCAGTAGGGTGGGAAAGTTAAGCTGAATCATGTGTCATGAAATCTATCATAAATCCGTTGTGCGATTTCACGATTAATCCCTTGTATTACGGCAAGATCCTCCACCCCTGTACGCGCCACCTCCTGCAATCCACCAAAGTGGTTCAACAGCTGCTGCCGCCGTTTCGGCCCGACCCCGGCAATCCCTTCCAGTGGTGAGCTTCTGCGTTTTTTTGCACGACGTTGACGATGACCGGTAATGGCAAAACGGTGCGCCTCGTCACGGATCTGCTGAATCAGTAGCAGCGCTGATGCATCAGCAGGTAGTGTCTGTGCCGACTGACCATCGAGGAACAGTTTCTCTTGTCCCTCTTTACGGTCTGGCCCTTTGGCGACACCAAGAATCTGTACCCCCTCCACCTGTAGCTCCTCCAGCACCGCATGGGCCTGACTACATTGGCCTGGGCCGCCATCAATCAACAGCAGGTCCGGCATCTTCCCCTCCCCTTTTTTCAAGCGGGTGTAGCGCCGCTCCAGCGCCTGCCGCATCGCCGCATAGTCATCCCCACCGGTGATTGCCTCAATATTGAATCGACGATAGTCGGACTTCAGCGGCACACCCTCCTCAAACACCACGCAGGAGGCGACCGTCTCCTCCCCCATGGTGTGACTGATATCGAAACACTCCATCCGCTGGGGTAGCTGATCAAGGCTGAGCGCATCTTGAAGCGCCTCCACCCGCGCCACTGCGCTGGCGGCATGGGAGAGACGACTGTTCAGCGCCAGATCAGCGTTCTCTTGGGCCATCCTCATCCAGCGGGCACGCTCGCTACGCAGCTGATGACGGATCGCCACCTTATGCCCCGCCTCTTCACCCAACACCGCTTGCAGCAGACTTAACTGCTCTGGTGGCTGGCTGACCAGAATCTCTGCCGGGGGCTGATGATCGAGGTAGTGCTGTGCCAGAAAGGCGTAGAGCACCTCTGATTCATTCTGCCCTTGCACATTCTTCGGAAAGTAACTGCGGCTTCCCAGGTTCTGTCCATGACGAAAGTTGAAGAGCTGGATTGAGGCGCTACCACCCTGCATCGCGAGTGCCACCACATCAAGATTGCCACGCTCGCCACTGATGTACTGCTTCTCCTGAATGCGACGCAGGCTTGAGATCTGATCCCGCAATCGAGCCGCCTCCTCATAACGCAGCGCCTCTGCCGCCTGCGCCATCTTCTCCACCAGCTCTTCGATGACCTCCCCACTCTTTCCCTCCAGAAAGAGCACCGCATGACGCACATCTTCTGCGTATCGATCTGGTGAAATAAGATCCACACAGGGGGCGGTGCAGCGCTCAATCTGATACTGCAGACAGGGGCGAGAGCGGTTGCGGAAAAAACCATCCTCACACTGCCGCACAGGAAACAGCTTCTGCATCAGCCGAAGGCTTTCTCGTACCGCTCCCGCACTGGGATAGGGACCAAAGTAGCGCCCCTTGCCCTTGCGCGCACCACGATGCAGGCTGAGGCGAGGGAATTTCTGATTGGCTGACAAGTAGATATAGGGGTAGCTTTTGTCATCCCGCAGCAGGATGTTGTAGCGCGGCCGGTGCTTCTTGATCAGGTTACTCTCAAGAATGAGCGCCTCATTCTCGGTATGAGTGGTGATCACCTCGACCTTGGCGACATGCGACATCAACGCCGCCGTCTTCGGCGCCAACCCACTCTTACGAAAATAGCTAGAGACCCGTTTCTTCAGGTTACGCGCCTTACCCACATAGAGAATCTCCCCCGATGCGCTCAGCATCTGGTAGACACCGGGGCGGGTCGTTTGTGGCACCAAATCTGACACACTCATGAACAATAAGGAAAGCCTGACCCCAGTCGCTTTACAATGCTGCAGATCTTGGATTGCAGGGTCGGTGACTTGGCTATTTTTCCACGCAGGGCTTTGAGTTGACGGCTCATGGTTGGCAGGTCTCTCTGAAAATAGTTGGACATTTCCGTGAGTGTCAATGCACCGCACTCGATACCAACCAGTGCAGCTATCGCCCTCGCCTCAGCAAGATCTCTTGCACGACTCGCCCCACTCATCTCCCACACCTGCAGCCCAAGCACCTCAGCAACAACCTCTACCACCCCCTTCGGGGTCAGGCTTTCCTTCTTGTGGTTATTTTCCAGTTTTCTCGTCAACCTTCTAATGAATCGCTCTCCGCCAAGGATACCTCCCGACTCATTGCCATTGCTCAGCTGCCGCGTCATCTCCTCTTTCACAGGTCGCCCCATAAACTCAAGGTAGCTGTTCCGGGCTGCATTTTCCTCTCTCCCAAACTGGCTCAGCCCCCACTCCAATGTCAACCAGGGTGATGGCGCCATGGCTCCGCTATAGGCACGATGGCTGCTGTGTGGATAGATTGCTGGATCGCTCACCAGGCCGGCCCGAACCGGATTCAGGTGGATATAGCGGATCAGCTCCAGTAGATATTGGTCACTGTCGACAAGAATAGCCTTATATCGCCCCTGGAAGAGGTGCCCGACCCGATCATGGTGGCGATTGAACCAGGCCGTGTAACGCTGTGAAAGGGTCTGCATCAGTTTTGAGAGCGGTATATTATCCACTTGCAAGGCTAGGTGGACATGGTTTCTCATCCAGCAATAGGCATGCAGTTTGACATGATGAGCCTCTAAGCTCTCCGCCAAGATCTTCTCAAACTGCCGGTACTCTGCCGCCTCGGTGAAGATAGTCTGCTTGGCATTGCCTCGAAGCATCACATGGTAGAGTGCTCCGGGGTAGTGGATTCTTGGTTTTCTTGCCATGTCGTGAGAGTACAACAGAAAAACAACCACAACAAGGAAAGCCTGACCCCATGCTTGCCTGTTGCCTCTTATCTGACTATAGTCATATGACCAGAGGCAAACACTGGAAAACACACCTAAATATGCTGACTGAAATATCAAAATCCCAGTTCAAGGCAAAGGCACTAGAGCTATTTCGCACCGTGGAAAGTAGTGGCGAATCCATCATCGTAACGGATCACGGTCAACCTGCTGTCGAAGTACGCCCCTATCACCCGGAAAACCAGTCGCCACTTGAACAACTTAAAGGGTGTATCACCCACTATCAAGACCCAACCGAACCCGTTGAGGCTGAAAGCTGGGAAGTGCTCAGTTGATTGTTCTGGATACCCATACCCTGATCTGGTGGGTCAATGGCGACGATAAACTGTCACATTCAGCACGCAACACCATTGAGCTGGCTATGCAGCAGGACCAGCAAATTCTAGTCTCTGCAATCACTGCATGGGAAATTGCTCTACTCATCGAAAAAGAGAGGCTCTCAATGTCGATGGAACTCTCCCGCTGGATTACACTGACTGAGCAAATTGAGAATTTGCACTACATTGCAATCACCCACCAACTGGGTATTGAATCTGTACAATTACCAGGAACGTTTCATGCAGATCCTGTTGATCGTATGATTACCGCATTGGCCCGAAGTGTTGGCGCACCATTGATCACTGCAGATCAGCGCATTCAGGATTACCCTCACGTAAAAACAATCTGGTAATACTTCCAGTCCACAATTAAAGCAATAAGGCAAGCCTGACCCCGAAATATGAGTACTGCCGAGAAGAGTCTGAAGAGACTACGCCAGATGGTGCGTGCCAAGACGCCACCCTCTCGGCCTGAACGCTCACTTCAACCTCGCCAGGAAGCCGCAGATCACTTTCTACCAGCCAGCCTTCCCCCACAACGCAATCGCCGTCTGAGAGGCCACTCCCCCACTTTTTTCCTCAGCAAGGGGGAACAGCTGAGTCCGCTCATCAAACAGGCCAATCAGATCCACCGGCTCAACCAGCGGGTGATGGGACGCCTTGGACTCCCCTACTCAGCCCACCTAAAGATCAGCACCATCACTCCAGCGGGTGTCGCGGTCATTCATGCCGATTCTCCGGGCTGGATCAATCGCGGCCGTTTTCTACAACAGACTTTGCTGGATCTGCTTCATCAAGAGGGCGCCAGAACGGTGAAAGAGATCAAGCTGAGGGTCCGTTTCTCCAATGAGCCCCCAGCTCCCACACCGCTTCCTCATAAACAGCCTTCGAAACAGATTGCTGAACAGCTGGCAACACAAGGCACCGAGACTGAGGGAGCGCTTGGAGCGTCAATGCGCAGACTCTCAAAATCATTACTACGGAGCAGACAACGATGAAAAGGTGGCTGATTCGCCTGCTCAAGCTCATCCTCTTTGTCACTGCCATTCTCGCCGCTCGCAGCTGGCTGCAGTGGGAGATGGCAAGCGGAGAAGCCCCTCCACTCCAGGGCAGTCTGATTCAAGGGGGAACTTTCTCTATCGAGACCCCACGCACCCAACCATTGGTGGTCCACTTCTGGGCTCGCTGGTGTCCGGTCTGCAAACTGGAGCGAGACATTATTGAATCGCTGAACCTGGACTTCCCTGTCGTCACTGTTGCCATGCAGTCTGGCACGTCACGAGAGGTGCAACGCTATATGGAGAAACAGAGGATGCAATCCCCGACCATTGTTGATCGAGATGGAACACTCTCCAGCAACTTTGGGGTCAATGCCGTACCCGCCACCTTTATCATCGACACCGACAACCAGATCCGCTTTGTTGAGCGCGGCTTCACCTCTGAGCTGGGACTGCGCGCACGCCTCTGGCTCGCGGAGAAACTGCAGTCCGAGTCAATCAGTTACGGTAGAATACCCCTCTTTTTTTACGGGGAGTGATCCCCAACCATGCAGGGGAACCACCATGTCACAAGCCGCCGATGGCAATACTGTCAAGATTCACTACACTGGAACACTGGAGGATGGATCACAGTTCGACTCCTCTGAGGGACGAGAGCCACTGGAATTCACCATTGGCGGTGGCCAGGTCATCGTTGGTTTTGATAATGCCTGCCGTGGTATGGCTGTCGGCGAGAAGAAGACGGTAAACCTTCCCGCTGAAGAGGCCTACGGCGAACATAATCCGGAAATGGTGGCAGAAGTTGAGCGCTCCATGATGCCTGATGATCTAGAGCCTGAGATCGGCATGCCGATGCACGCAACTGGCCCCAATGGTGAGATGCTCAACTTTGTCATCATCGAATTCAGTGATGAGACCGTGACTGTCGATGGCAACCCACCGCTGGCCGGCAAGGCATTGACCTTCGAGATCGAGATGGTTGAGATCGCGTAATCAGCAATACCATTTCACCATGAAGAACGTGAAGTTCATTAAGCCATCTTCATGTTCTTCATACCCCTCATGGTGAGAAAGAATCGATGAGCCAGTTACAAGACGAGATCAACAAACGGCGTACCTTCGCCATCATCTCGCACCCCGATGCGGGTAAGACCACCATCACCGAAAAACTGCTGCTGTTCGGAAAACTGATCCAGCAGGCGGGCACGGTCAAGGGACGCGGGTCGGATCGCCACGCTACCTCTGACTGGATGGAGATGGAAAAAGAGCGTGGGATCTCGGTCACCACCTCGGTAATGCAGTTCCCCTATAAAGAGCGGATGGTCAATCTGCTCGATACCCCCGGACATGAGGACTTCTCCGAGGATACCTACCGCACACTGACCGCCGTCGACTCTGCGCTGATGGTGATTGATGGTGCCAAGGGTGTCGAGCCCCGCACCATCAAGCTGATGGAGGTGTGTCGCCTACGCACCACCCCCATTCTCACCTTCATCAACAAGATGGATCGTGATATTCGCGATCCGATTGAGCTGCTGGATGAGGTCGAGGCAATTCTCAATATTAAGTGTGCCCCGATAAACTGGCCCATTGGCATGGGCAAACAGTTCAAGGGGATCTATCAAATTGCAGAGGACCAGACCATCCTCTACTCCACCGGGCAAGGACATACGATCCAGGAGGAGCGAATCATCAAGGGGCTGGATAACCCAGACCTTGACGAGGCGATTGGCGACCTGGCAGAGGATCTGCGTGAGGAGCTGGAGCTGGTCCAGGGCGCGAGCCACCCATTTGACCTTGATGAGTACCTGGCTGGAGAGCTGACGCCCGTCTACTTCGGGACTGCACTTGGCAACTTTGGTGTCAAAGAGATGCTCGACGGATTTGTCGAGATCGCACCCGCACCACAATCCCGTGATACCGAAGATCGCACCGTGGTGCCCGAGGAGGAGAAGTTCACCGGGTTTGTCTTCAAGATTCAGGCAAACATGGACCCCAAACACCGTGATCGGATCGCCTTTCTGCGCATCTGCTCTGGCAAGTTCAAACAGGGGATGAAGCTACACCATAGCCGCATCAGCAAACCGATTGCAGTACCGAACGCCCTCACCTTCCTTGCAGGCGATCGTGCTCACACCAATGAGGCGTGGCCAGGAGATATCATCGGGCTACACAACCACGGCACCATCCAGATCGGGGACAGCTTCAGCCAGGGGGAATCCCTCCGCTTCACTGGCATCCCCCACTTCGCGCCAGAGCTGTTTCGGTTAGTACGACTGAAAGACCCACTAAAGAACAAACAGCTGCAGAAGGGGCTACAACAGCTCTCCGAAGAGGGCGCAACGCAGCTCTTTATGCCACTCAATAACAACTACCTCATCCTTGGTGCCGTCGGTGTGCTGCAGTTTGATGTGGTGGCCCACCGCCTCAAACATGAGTACAAGGTGGAGGCGATCTACGAGAATATCCCGGTCTACACCGCCCGCTGGGTAGAGTATGAAGATGCCGCAGAGCTTGATCGCTTCAAGCAGAAGAGCAGCGACAACCTTGCCATGGATGGCGGAGGCAACCTCACCTACCTCGCACCGACCCGAGTCAATCTGGATCTCACCATGGAGCGATGGCCAGAGATCGAGTTCCATGCGACCCGAGAACACTAACCACAAACACAGTAATCAATAATTTTATTGAGATATAAAACATTAGAATTTCAATATTCAACCGTTTTCTTTCATAATGCATTCCATCGTTGAGGAGCACAACGCTCTGAACACAAGTTTTTAACCAGTTTTACAATTTTTATATTTAAAGGAAACGATCATGAAAAAGATTATTGCTGCTATCGCTCT
>CAZKCT010000065.1:0-9192 GCA_964551545.1 uncultured Piscirickettsiaceae bacterium
TCGATCTTCGCCTCGAGCTCCGCAATGGGCTGTTCAAATTCCAGAAAATTCAGATCCATTGTCGTCCCACCGTTCCTCAAATTTGCTCGCTACTATACCGCAATTGGACCACCCTCACACCACGATCCCAATACAAACCTTACCGCTAACCATACTCCGGTGTCACACTCTCCTCCCCCAGCTGCTCTCGCAGTCGACGGAACAGCTCCCCACTGGGCAACACATTCCACTCGCTGCCCAAATCCATCTCTGCCACAGCCTGTGGCTGTTGATAGCGGATGCGCACCGGGCAGTTGCCCTCACAGAACGGTTTTAACAGACCTGCCAACTGCTCCACCGGATAGTGAACGAGATTCTCTTGGGTCAGATCAATTTTCAGCCGCCGCATCCAGGCGGCACGGGCACCATCAAGATTCCACAACTCCTCGACATTCATCCGCAAACCACCACTGTAGTCATCTTCTGTCACGGTCCCCCGCACCACCAAGATCGCATCTTTTTCCATCAGATGACGATATTTCTCATAGGACTCTGCAAACAGGGTCATCTCGACGCGGCCTGTACGATCATCCAACATCAAAATGGCCAGAGGCTTACCCGTACGTGTTTTGACCACTCGCATCGAGACCATCAATCCAGCCAACGTCACCAGTTTATCGCGATCCGAGACAAGGCGATTCATCCGTTGCGTAATGATGTGCCCCAGCTCCTCTTCATGTTGATCAATCGGATGGCCGGTGAGGTAGAGCCCCAGGGTATCGCGCTCTCCAACCAGACGCTCATTCTCATTCCACGGCTTCACTTTCTGATAACTGACAGCAACCGCACTCTCGCTCTCTTCGGCGCCACCAAACAGATCCCCTTGCCCTCGCTCCCGGTCTCGCACATGCTGCTCTGCCGCCTGCATCGCATCTGGCAGCGTGGCCATCAAGATGGATCGAGACTCCCACTGCGGAAGATCTTCTGTGGTCGGTGCAATCTCGTCCAGCGCTCCCGCACGAATGAGCGACTCCATCACCCGCTTATTGGCCTTACGCAGATCAATGCGGCGACAGAAATCGAAGAGGTCCTGATAAGGGCCATGCGCCTCCCGCTCCGCAATCATCCCCTCAATGGCGGCCTCGCCAACCCCTTTGATGGCGCCGATACCATAGACCACATCGTACTGCTCTGAACCTTCCTGCTTCAGAACAGTAAACTTATAACGGCTACGGTTGATATCCGGCGGGTGAACCACCAGATCCATCGTGCGGCACTCTTCGATCAGGGTCACTACCTTATCGGTATTATCCATATCGGCAGAGAGCACGGCCGCCATGAAGGGGGCAGGATAGTGGGCCTTGAGCCAAGCCGTCTGATAGGAGACTAACGCATAAGCCGCCGAATGCGATTTATTGAAGCCATAGCCGGCGAACTTCTCCACCAGGTCAAAGATCTTCATCGCCAGCTTGCCATCGACCCCATTATCAAGCGAGCCCTGTTCGAAGATCGAACGCTGCTTGGCCATCTCCTCTGGCTTCTTCTTGCCCATCGCCCGACGCAGCAGGTCTGCGCCACCGAGTGAATAACCCGCGAGCTCCTGGGCAATCTGCATCACCTGCTCTTGATAGAGGATGACCCCATAGGTAGGCTCAAGAATCGGCTTCAGAGAGTCATGCTGGTATTTGGCATCGGGGTAAGAGAGCTCTTCCCGCCCATGTTTACGATCAATGAAGTTATCCACCATGCCCGACTCCAGGGGGCCCGGTCGATAGAGCGCTACCAGTGCAACGATATCCTCGAAACAGTCAGGCTGGAGCTTACCGATCAACTCCTTCATGCCCGAGGACTCCAGCTGGAAAACCGCGGTCGTCTGGCATGCCTGCAGCAGCGCAAAAGCCTTCGAGTCACCCATGTCGATCTTTTCGATCAGCAGGGGCTCTTCTCCCTGCTGCTGTCTCTGTTGATCGATCATCTCCACCGCCCAGTCGATGATAGTGAGCGTACGCAGACCAAGGAAGTCAAACTTCACCAGCCCCACTGCCTCGACATCATCCTTGTCGAACTGAGTGACCAACCCAGAGCCATTCTCTTCACAGTAGATTGGGGTAAAATCATTGATGTCCGAGGGGGAGATCACCACGCCCCCTGCATGCTTTCCAGCATTCCGCGCGACCCCTTCAAGGGAACGGGCGAGGTCAATCAGATCATGAATCTCTTCCTCATTGTCATAACGCTCACGCAACTCATCGGACTCGTTGAGCGCCTTATCCAGTGTCATCTTCAGATCAAACGGAATCAGCTTCGCCACCCGATCCACCATGCCGTAGGGGTGACCCAATACCCGCCCCACATCGCGCACGACGGCCTTGGCATTCATCCGCCCATAGGTGATGATCTGTGAGACCCGGTCCTCTCCATAGGTTTGCGCCACATAACGAATGACCTCATCGCGCCGATCCATACAGAAGTCGACATCGAAGTCAGGCATGGAGACACGCTCTGGATTGAGGAAACGCTCAAACAGCAACTCATACTCCAACGGATCAAGGTCGGTAATCTTCAACGCATAGGCGACCAGTGAACCCGCTCCTGAGCCACGCCCTGGCCCCACTGGGATAGCATTCTCTTTGGACCAGCGAATGAAGTCAGCAACGATCAGGAAGTAGCCGGGGAACCCCATGCCATTGATCACCTCCAGTTCAATCTTCAGCCGCTCATCATACGGTGGTCGCTGCTCTGCAATGCGTTCTGGCGTCTGGAAGATCTGAACCAGGCGTTCCTCCAGCCCCTCTTCAGACTTTTTTTGAAAGAACTGTTCAATCGTCATCCCGGCTGGGATCGGAAATTCCGGCAGGTAATTCTTCCCCAGCGAGAGCTCGACATTGCAGCGTTGTGCAATCACAACACTGTTTTCGATCGCTTCAGGAATATCCTGGAACAGCGCCTCCATCTCGGCTGCGGAGCGGAGATACTGCTCCGCAGTAAATGCTTTCGGACGACGAGGGTCGTCCAGCACCCGCCCATCATGGATACAGACTCGCGCCTCATGGGCATCGAAATCGTTCTCTTGGATAAAGTGGACATCATTGGTTGCCACCACTGGCACACCCGACTGCTGGGCCAGGGCCACAGCGGCATGATTCCAGTGCTCATCCCCACTGCGTGCGGTACGTTGCAGCTCTAGATAGAAGCGATCTGGAAACTGCTCTACCCACCACTGTAGCCGTTCCATTGCAACAGCCTCTCCCTCTGCGGCAAACACCTGCGCAATATCTCCACTACGCCCACCAGAAAGTGCAATCACTCCCTCACTACACCCTTCCAACCACGCTCGCTCCAACTGAGGAACCCCTCGATGTTGTCCCTCAATATAGGAACGAGAGATCAGGCTCTTGAGGTTCTTGAATCCAGCCTCGTTCTGCGCCAACAGCACCAGACGGGACTCTGCTCCACTCTCTTCCAGTGGCCGAATCCGAACCTCAGCCCCAAAGATTGGTTTAACCCCCGCATCCAGTGCCGCTCGATAGAAACGAACAGCCGCAAACAGATTTCCCAGATCGGTTACCGCCACCGCATGCATGCCACCAGCCTTCAACGTCTCCATCAATGGCTTGATGCGAACCAGACCATTTTCCAGCGAGTACTCCGTGTGGAGCCGAAGGTGGACAAAAGACATACGTTATCGCTCTAAAGCTCGTCGCACTGGCGCAAATGACCGACGGTGCTGAGCAAGCGGCCCCAGCTGCTCCAGCGCCTCAAAATGTGCTTTTGTTGGGTATCCCTTATGACGATCAAAGCCATATTGAGGATGTTGTTGATGAAGATCGACCATCATCTGGTCTCGCGCCACCTTGGCGAGAATCGAAGCGGCACTGATTGCCTCCACTTTACTGTCCCCCTTGATGATCGCCTCGGCAGGTTGTGAAAGGTCAGGAATTCGGTTTCCATCCACCAACACCCGATCCACTCGACAGGAGAGCTGTTCCACCGCCCGCTTCATGGCCAGCAGTGAGGCATGAAGGATATTGATGGTATCGATCTCTTGATGATCAGCCTCCGCAACGGCATAACAGAGTGCCACCGACTGAATCTCCTTGGCCAATGCCTCCCGTCGTTTGGCCGAGAGCTTTTTAGAATCTGCCAGACCAACAATGCCATGCTGCTGAGGGAGCACAACAGCCGCTGCAACCACCGGTCCAATCAATGGCCCTCGCCCAACCTCATCGACCCCTGCGATCTGCTCCATCAGGCAGCCACCATCTCTTCCACCAGATCAGCCAGACGGTTGGCGGAATCACCCTCTCCAAGGGCCTCTCGCACCCTCTGCAGGCCAGTCATCATCTCTTCTCGCTCAGCTCCTTGCTCTAGCAGCGGCAATAGATGATCAACAATCACTGGAGCCGAGGCGCGTTGCTGCAGTAGCTCAGGCACCACCTCCCGCTGCGCAACGATATTGACCAGTGAAATCCATTGTGTTTTGATCAGCCGACTCAAAATGGCATAGCTCAGCGGTGCCATCCGGTAGATCACCACCATCGGCGTATTAAGCAGCGCTATCTCCAGTGTTACCGTCCCCGAGGCAGTCACCACAGCATCACAAGCACGAATCGCGGTATGCACCTCACCACGAACTCGATGGATGGAAAGGCCTTGCTCTTCTATCGCATCAAAAAGCGCATCGGACAGTTCTGGCGCCTGGGAGAGAAGGATCTGAATTTCTGGATTCTGCTGCTGCAGTCGACGGGCGCTCTCCAACAACTCCGGAAGCAGTGCACCAACCTCTCCTCGACGGCTACCTGGAAACAGTCCAACCGTTTTCCGCTCAGGATCCAACCTCAACTGATCACGTGCCTGCTGTGGTGTGAGCGCAGAACTCACCTGCCCTACCAATGGATGCCCAACATAAGTCGCCGGCAGGCCAGCGCGCTGATAATAGGATTGTTCGAAAGGAAAGATCAGCGCCATCTGATCCACACGCGCCGCAATTTTATGAATTCTGGACTCACGCCAGACCCATATTTTCGGGCTGATGTAGTAGAGCACAGGAATACCGAGCCGCTTTGCCGTCTTGGCTAGCAGCAGATTAAAACCAGGGTAATCCACAAGAATCAACAGATCAGGGCGGCGTTGCTGCAGCAGTTTGCGCATCTTGCGCAACACCCCATAAAGACGGGGAAAATGACGCAGAATCTCGACCAGCCCCATCACCGCCATCTCTTCGCTCTTGACCAGGGCATCAAAACCTTGCGCCCTCATCCTTGCTCCACCTATACCGTAGTATTCAAAATGGGAAGATCGCCGGTTCAGCTGCTCCAGTAAACGGGCGGCATGAAGGTCTCCAGAGGGTTCTCCAACCACCACCATCAGGCGAGCGCCCCTAGAAGCCTCTCCGACCTCATCGGTCATTAACGAATGACACCGTTCTTATTGGATCGATGCTCCGCAATGAAGTCATGAAACAGGGCCAATTCAGGATGACTCTGCGACATCTCTGCAATCTCATCGACCACCTCATCAAGCGGGACACGCGAGAGAAACATTTTCTTATAGGCCTGTTTCATGGCAGTCCGCGCCTCTGCCCCAAATCCTTTCCGCTTGAGTCCAATCAGGTTGAGGCTAACTGGGCGTGCCAGATTGCCTGAGACCTGAATATAGGGGGGAATATTCTTGTTGATCGCACTCCCCATGGTGGAGAAGGCGTAGGAGCCGATGGTGATAAATTGACTCACCAGGGTAAACCCACCCAAGGTCACATGGTCATGGATGATGACGTGGCCCGCCAGCGAGGCGTTATTGACCAAAATGACATGGTCGTGAAGGATACAGTCATGGGCAACATGGACATAGGCCATGATCAGGTTGTGGTTCCCGATGCGGGTCACTCCACCACCACCGACGGTACCGCGATTGATGGTACAGCACTCACGAAAGGTATTGTGGTCACCAATCTCCAGCGTGGTCGGCTCACCGTGATACTTGAGATCTTGAGGGTCCTCACCAATCGATGCAAACTGAAAAAAGTGGTTATGGGCGCCGATGGTGGTTGGCCCTTTGATCACTACATGAGATTCTACTCGGGTCCCTTCTCCGATTGAGACATCGGGACCAATCACGGAGTAGGGCCCAACCTCAACATCCTCGGCAATCACCGCAGAGGGGTCAATCACCGCCGTAGGGTGGATCAAACTCAAGCGTTCAGTTCCTTCTCGGCACACATCAGGTTTGCGCTGGCGACCACCTCTCCATCAACGCTGGCCGTTCCCTTGAACTTCCAGACATCGCGGATACGACGCTCCAGCTCAACCTCAAGAATCAGCTGGTCACCGGGCTCCACCGGCTTACGGAAGCGGGCCTTATCGATGCCGACAAAATAGTAGAGTGAGTTATCTGAAGGAAGATTCCCCGTCGTTTTGAAAGAGAGAATCCCGGTGGCCTGTGCCAAGGCCTCCATGATCAATACCCCTGGCATCACTGGCACATGAGGAAAGTGGCCTTGAAAAAAGGGCTCATTAATCGTCACATTCTTCATTGCGCGCAGGCTTTTCCCTGACTCAAAATCAAGCACCCGATCCACCAACAGAAAGGGGTAGCGGTGCGGCAGGTGCTTCATCACCTGATTAATATCCATTTGACTCATAACTCTGTTCCTTTTTCGTTACTCTCCAGATCACCCAGACGGCCATCCATTTCATCAATTCTCTTTTCAGCCTTTTTAAGTCGCTGAATGGACTCATTCAGATTTCTCAGCTGCACCATATTTCTTCTCCAACGTCGACTTGGTGCCGCTGGCGTTCCCGAGGAGTAGCTTCCAGGCTGATCAATAGAGCGGGTCACCAGTGTGCGCGCCGTACAGTGTGTTCCACCCACAATCTGCAGATGCCCCACCACGCCGGCCTGTCCACCAAAAGTACAACCGGGCCCAACCTCAGTGCTTCCGGCAATACCGACCATCGCCGCCATCGCGCTATCCTTGCCAACCCGAACATTGTGGGCAAGATGGACCAGATTATCGATCTTCACCCCATCTTCAATCACGGTATCCTCGAGTGCCCCGCGATCGATGGTGCTATTGGCCCCAATCTCAACTCGGTCCCCGACAATCACCCGTCCCAGCTGAGGGATTTTGACCCAACGCCCCTGCTCATTGGCAAAGCCGAACCCGTCACTGCCAAGCACAGCACCTGGATGGAGTAGACACTCCTGGCCAAGAATGGTCCCCTCCATTAAGGTGACCTGCCCTTTGATTCGAGTCCCTTTTCCAATACGGCAGTTTGGGCCAATCAGGCATCCAGGGCCAATCTCGACCGATGCCTCGATCACTGCCCCGGCCATCACCACACTCTGTGGCCCAATCCAGCTCTGTTCGGAGATTTTTGCAGATGGGTCAACCACCGCTGAGGGGTGTTGCCCACCTTGCACAGACTGCTCGGGGTGGAGTAGTACTGCCGTCTTGGCATATCCCAGATAGGGGTCATTCACCAACAGTCGGTTGCCCGAAAATTGATCTTGATGCTGTGGCTGTAAAATCACCGCCGCAGCTGCTGTCGTGCTCAGATGATTAAGATATTTCTCAGAGGAGAGGAAAGTGATCTGCTCTGCTGTAGCCTGGTCCAGTGGTGCAATCTCCACCACCCGCTGACCTGGATCGCCCAATAGCTCAGCACCAATGACCTCAGCGACTTCTCCCAGTGTGATTGCCATCAGCGTAGAACGATAGTTATTCTGCTTTCTTCGGTTCCAGCTGGTCAGCAACCGCCTTCTTCTTCAGCGCCTCCAACACTTTCAGAGAAAGGTCGACGCGAGGCGAGGCATAGAGAATGGACTCGTTAACAATCAGGTCAAATTGCTCCTCTCGCGCAATTTTATCGACCATTTGGTAGACCTCTCGCTGCAATTTCTGCAGCTCCTCGGCCTGTGCAATCCGGAGGTCCTCTCCATACTCCTCATCCATCAGCTTCAGTTCGCTGCTACATGAACGAATTTTGCGCAGTTGCTTTTGCAGCTGCTGCTGGCTCAGAGCGGCACGTTCACGTTCCAGTTCCTCTTCCATGGTGCGGCACTGCTTCTGAAAATCGAGAATCTCTGATTTACGTGCACCAAATGCCCCCTCAAGCCGCTTGGTAGCCGCCTCAGCCTGAGGGACCTTCTGTAACAACAGGTTGATATTGACGAAACCGATCTTGCTCCCTTCTGCATGGACGGTCGAAACCATCAACAGCAGCAACCCTGAAATGACGCCCCCAATTCTTTTCATTTCTATCTCCATCAATTATTAGAACATCTGCCCCAGGCGGAACTGGAAGGCCTCTAGGTCAGCATCTGACTGTTTCTTGATTGGAGCAGCCCAACTAAAGCTCAGTGGTCCCACTGGAGAGATCCATTTTGCGCTGACACCCACAGATGCATTGAGATAATCACCAAGCCCAGAGGCACTATTCGCCACTGTACCTGCATCTACAAAGCCACTGACACGAGTTGACTTCACATCCTCCAGGAATGGAACCGGCAAAATCACCTCCGCATTCACGACCCCTTTCAAGTCACCACCCACTGCTTTACTACCAGACTGAGGGCCGATGGAATTTCCTGTAAACCCTCGAATAGAACTCTCACCACCTGCATAGTAACGGTTAAAGAAGGGGAGAGAATTTTGATCACCATACC
The DNA here is from genome assembly GCA_964551545.1 of uncultured Piscirickettsiaceae bacterium. GTDB lineage: Bacteria > Pseudomonadota > Gammaproteobacteria > Thiopontia. The sequence goes on from CAZKCT010000065.1 coordinate 8,647, forward strand.
CATCACCAATACCAACCTCCCCTTTCAGCAGCATGGTATAGCTCTCTGTTAACGGGAAAAATTGATCATGTCGGTACCCTACCTTATAGTACTCCACGCCACCTGGTGCGCCCAGTTCCGCATAGAAGCGCTGGTAACCACCCTCATCCGGGAACAGAGATCGATTTCGGCTATCTCGACTCCAGCTGGAATTGAACTCCAGCACACTAAATGAGGTGCCTTCTGCCGTGAGAAAGCTACTGCAGTCAGTCGCATCGGCTCCACAAATCACATCACTCATATGTTGTGGTTCGAAGCCAATAAAGAGCCGCTCATACTCACTGGTTGGTAATCCAACATCAAAGTTGGCAGATGTCTCATCATAGCTGTAGGTATTCACCGCATCGGAGGAATCTCGCTTTCGGTAATGTCCCCCCACCCCCAGACTGACGCCATCCTGGGTAAAGTAAGGATCACGATAACCGAGACCATATGCGGTCTCAGTGCTACTGTTATTAAACTCAAAATCAACCTGCTTGCCCGACCCCATAAAGTTATCCTGCTTCA
>CAZKCT010000066.1:0-8972 GCA_964551545.1 uncultured Piscirickettsiaceae bacterium
CACTGTTTGTGGATCAGCTCGATATCCGTAATGATCCCGATACGCTGCTTCCGCCTACCGACCGTTATGTCGCTACCAACCTCTATGGGGAGCACACCTTCGGTATGGGGAACCTGATGGTGTGGGGGATGAAGGTGAAAGAGGGGGACATCTACCAGAATGGGGACCCTTGGTTCATCAATATGGTTCAGGATCTCCATAACGATGTAACCAGCCTCAAACACTCCAATACCCCCAACTTTATCGACATCGCCTCCTCCAAGGTGAAGTATATGGGGCTGGATGAAGAGGGGAGTCTGCAGTTTAAGCGCATGTTGCCGGTTGAGGGGATTCCTACCGATAACCCGGAGCAGGCGAAAGCAGATCTCCAGTTCCTTGAGGATGCACTCCATAACCATCCTGCGATGGAGTCGATGCTGGTCTACTATGAGGATGCCAATGGCAACAAGTGTGATCTGATCGATAGCGAGGGTCGTCTTACCGATGCCACCCGCGCCCATGCACACAACAACTGTATGCCCAAGGCCTCTTTCATTATTGGTGATTATAATGATGATGTGAAGGCGGACTACCTGCCCTGGGTACGTAGTGTTTCGGAGCTGGTTGAGCAGTACCGTGATCAATATGGGGATCGGGTAGAGTTCCTCACTGCGGGTGAACCCTACTTCCTCGCCTATATGTTGCTGGATCTGGTGGAGAAGAGCTGGCTCTTTATCATCTCGCTGCTGATTGTGATTGCGGTACTCTGGTATGAGTTCCGTAGCTGGCAGGGGGCACTCCTACCTCTCATCGGTGTGGGGATGACCATTATCCTGACGTTGGGACTGATGGGCTTTACCCAGTTCAAACTGACCACGATGATGGTGTTGACCCCGATGCTGCTGTTAGCAATCGGTATTGGACACTCGGTACAGATTACCCGCCGCTTTATGCAGGAATTGCATGCGCCGCGCTGTGACTCCCCGGAAGAGGCGGCAGAGGTGGCGATTGGTCATACCATCGTTCCTGCAACCTTGTCGATCATCACCGATATGGTGGGCTTCTTTACCCTCTCCTTTGTGGATATCTCATTCTATAAGGCCTACGCCTACTTTGGCATGTTTGGTATGGCAACATTGCTGTTGACCACAACGACCCTGATTCCACTGCTGCTGATTACCTTTACCCCCGATGAGGCGTGTGCAGAGGAGCGTGAGTGGGAACTTACCCTGGGGCGTAGACTCTCTGCGCTGCTTGCGGGGCCGGCTAAGTGGATACCGGTTGCGCTGATTGCAGTGGTGATGGTTGTATCCGCCAACTATGCACAGTTGGGTACAGGTATCGAGGCGATGATGGCAGATAACCCAACCCCGGAGCAGGCCCGTATCCAGAAGGAGTGGGATATCATGCCGGGGGTCGAGAAGGGGATTAACTACTCCCGTGCGGCCTTTAAAGATAACTTTATGTTGGGTGACCTGTTCGGTGAGAAGAGTGTAGAGATTGATGGTCGTCCCTCTAATGTGGCCGCAATCCATGAACTGGAGAGGCTGGGCAACATTATGCCGGGGGTGATCTCGGTCAATATTCCAGTTCGTGCCAAACAGCCGATTTTGCCGGAGTGTGGCGTGGATGCCTACAATGATGATGGTGATCGTCTGCAAGGGCCGGAGGTCTGTTATGACGCAGATGATGATCCGGTACAGGGGATCTTTAACGATGCCTCGGTACTGGCTGCGTTGAATGAGCTGGAGGAGTGGATGCGTGGTCATGAGTATATTGGCTACACCGGCTCCTACGTCCAGTTTGCGAAGACGGTCAACATGATTATGGCTACACCGGATGGTGGACGCCCAACCGATAACCTCAACCTCTATGACATCCCAACGGTAAAACATATGACCGATGAGAAGAATTGGTATGCCTACAGGGATGAGGAGGATCCAGAGTATATCCCCAGTCCGGATGATATGGTGCAGACCTACAATGGTCTGTTGCAGGCCAATACCGGGGCGGGAGATCTCGACTCCTTCGTCAACACAGAGACCTGGGATGAGGGGATCGTGATGGGGTTTGTGAATACGATGGATCCGATTGCAACCCATATCGTGACCGAGGATATCCAACAGTTCCTGGTGGAGCATGAGAATGATCCGGGCTTTGATAAGTTGAAGATTGGCTTCCGTAATGGGGATGCGGTGGATATTCATGTAGGCACACCCGGTGAGGCCGGTTATCGCCATGTGAGCCGGATTGAGGGAGATCCGTCGATCACAGAGCCTGCAGTGGGTGGATTCCTTGGTGCCACTGAGGCGACCCGTGTGGTGGCAATGAACGAGTGGTTGAAGAGCCCGCTGACGACTGCACTGGCAATCTTCCTGGTGGCTGCACTGATGTTCCGTTCTTTCTCTGTGGCGGGTATTCTGGTGGTGATGCTCTTTGTGACCCTCTTCTCCCAGTATGGTCTGGGTGGATATATGACGGAGATCAAGGAGTGGTCAGCCAATCTCGCCTTCCATGTACAGGTGGCGTTGAGTATTGCGATGGGGCTGGGTGTCGACTATGGCATCTATATGGTCTCAAGGCTGCGTGAGGAGATGCGGGCGACTGGAGGGAACTGGGCACAGTCTCTGCAGAACACACTCAGCACAACCGGTTCAGCGATCATTGTCTCGGTGGTGGTGCTGCTAGGCAGCTTTATCCCGCTGATGAATACCGAGTTGGCCAACACCTGGTCGGTCAGTCTCTATATTGGTGAGGCGTTGATTCTTGATGTAATTACCGCATTGACGATCCTGCCGCTGCTGGTGCTCTGGCTCAAGCCACGGTTTGTCTTTAAGCCGAACTGATGAATCCAGCTTTGTAGTACAAGAGGGGCACAGTTTTCTGTGCCCCTTTTTTGTGCGTGAGCCTTGTCGATATCCTAAGGTAGCCGTGAGTGATCAGCTTCACTCACAGTGTTATGCTCTGAGTCATGCCGATGGTGAAACCGCTCCAGTTTACGTTGCGCGTGTTGCAACAATTTCGCAAGAACCAAGGGCTTCTGCTCTCCGGGGCGATTGCCTATTACTCTCTCTTTTCACTGATTCCCCTGACAGCGCTACTGCTGGTGGTGCTCTCTACACTGGTTCCAGAGGCAGAATTGCTTGCAGTGGTCGAGCGCCAGATGCAACTAATCGTGCCATCGCAAACCGGCCCCATCATGGCCCAGCTGGTCTCTTTTCTTGAGCACCGTGAGGTGATCGGCTGGGTGGGTGGAGCACTGTTGCTGTTCTCCAGCTCGCTTGCCTTTACCGCGCTGGAAAATGCAATGTCGGTGATCTTCTTTCATCGGGTAGAGATTCACCGTCGACATTTTCTGCTCTCTGCGGTGATCCCCTATCTCTATATTCTCGCGATGGGGGCCGGGCTACTGTTGTTGACCCTGCTCGCTGGCCTGCTGCAGTCGGTGGAGCAGATGGATTTCGTGGTGTTGGAGTGGCACTTCTCGCTGCAGTGGCTGGCGCAATCGGGGTTGTACTGGATGGGGATTGCAGGACTCTGGATGATCTTCTCTTCATTGTACTGGGTGATGCCGGTGGGGCAGATCTCACTGCGTCCAGTGCTGATTGGCGGGATGGTGGCGACGCTGTTGTGGGAGGGGATGCGTCACCTGCTGCTGTTTTATTTCACCAGTGTCAGTTTTGCGGGCGTGGTTTATGGTTCATTGGCAACGGCGATCATCGCGCTGGTGAGTCTGGAGATGGCGGGGATTATTCTGTTGTTGGGTGCCCAGGTGATTGCGGAGCTGGAACGCCCCAGCCATGCGGGCCTTACGACAGCGAAAGGGTGACGGTAAAGCGACTTCCCTCGGTCTGTTCGCGGTTGTGAGCGATGACCTGTCCGCCATGATGGGTGGCAACCAGCCGAACAATATAGAGCCCGAGCCCAAGATGGGGGCGCTCTGGATTGCTCTCCTTGCGGGAAGAGACCATCGACTCAAATAGCGAGTCTCGAATCTCGATATCGATGGGCGGTCCTTCGTTGGAGATTGTGATGGAGACCACTCGCTGTTCATCATCAAGCAGTGCCTCGACCTCAATTGGCTTTCCGGGGAAACTGTAGTCAATGGCGTTGTTGAGCAGGTTGTCGAGCATCTGTTCGATGGCGTAAGGCCACCCATTAATAGGAAGTGCTGCTTCCGGAAGGGCGACCTGAAAGTGTTGCAGGGTGTGGGTGTTCTGGTAGTTGTCGAGGTACTCCTCTAACAGCTCTCGCAGATCGAAGGGCTCTTCGCTGCCAGGGGTGAGTGCATCCTCCAGGCTGGATGCCTCGGCAAGGCTCTGTACCATGGAGCCAAGGCGGCCAATACCGCGTCGGCTCTTGCGTAGATATTTCTGGCTCTTCTCACTCTCAGGAATCTCCTGCTCCAGATGTTCCAGAGAGGTGGAGACAATGTTGAGCGGATTGAGGATCTCGTGCTTCAGCATCCGTGGCATGCGTGCGAGATAGTGGTTATAGCGTGAGAGCCGCTGCAACATTTTTGAAATACTACGGGAGAGATCGCCCAACTCATCCAGTGCATGACGTTCTGTGTGGATCCGCTCGGTGGTGATGCGACCGCTTTCGTCGATTGCCTGCGAGGTCTCTTCCCGTAGCCGGTGAAGACGCAGCGTGAGTCGGGTGGCGATGGTGATGAGGATCAAGGATGCGACCAGAATCACCAGCAGGGTAATGCCAACTACATTCTCCAGTGCGACCCGTAGCTCGGCCAGAATGCGCAGGTTGCTCTGCTCGGCAACCACCACGCCCAGCTCCTCCTCTTCGCCATGAATCGGATAGACCACCGTGATCACCTCGGCCAGTCCATCATAGGAGGGACGAATAAAACGCTGCTCCTCGCCACTGCGCAGAGCGAGATCGATGGCGCTCCAGGAGAACTCACGGGTGTCACGGATGGGTTCGTCAAATTGCTGGATGGGGGAGCCAAAGATCCAGTCGAAAAGCAGGGCGCTGATGGGGTTGCGTTCATCGCCTCGACTGATCGTGGTCAGCAGGCTTCCTGTGGTGGCGACCACGCGGCGGTGGCGGTCGGTAATGGAGAAACGGGCATCGGGCAGGTCGATGGCATGAATCATCCGTTCCATCGAGGGGGCGGGGAGGAAGACTCGGTTCATGTAGGCCTCGGTCCACTCTTTAAAGGTACCGATCTCGGTCTTGATTGCGCGCTCTTCTGTGTCATCGATATCGATAATCGAGAAGGAGAGGGAGGTGGTCTCGTCGATCAGTTTCTTGGGGATCTTCAGTTCGATGGTGTAGCCATTGGCCGAAGGGTGCATGGATGCGGTGAAGATACGCTCGTGCATGCCTGTGGTTGGTTTCTCCCACTGCTCATCCATCTGGTAGATGCTCATCAGGCCGGGTCGGTAGGCGGTGGCGAGGTAGTTTTTCGGGGGGCGGTTATGATGTTGTAGATAGATGCGAAGGTGGTCACCACTGTCGACGCGAAGTCCCTTGGTGCGGCGGAAGAGGGTATGGTTATCGGTGACTCGGAATAGCGCATAGATATGGCGTTTATCAGAGGAGACACCGAGTAGATGGTCAAAGGAGAGATCGCCGGAGACGTACCCTTTCCCCCCCTGCAGGATATGAGTCTGGCTGTACTCAATGGCACGCTCCAGCATCGGTCGCCACTCTTCGTAGTCAGGATTGTCGAGATCCGGGGTCTCTTTCATCTCATGGACATAGAGATCCTGCTCGTTACTGAGGGCGTGAGGGATGCCGGTCTCTGGATTGAAAAGCTCAGCGTTGTCGTGGAGTACGGTCGAAACGGCCTGTGCAGCCATCGATAGGGCGTTCTCCTGTCCCTGTTGCAGGAACTGCTTCATCTCGACCAGCATTTTGTAGCCCATTACCGGAATGGTGAGGAAGAGGATAATAGCGAAGGTGAGTTTGGTGCGGATGCCGCCCCATTCGCGCAGCTGCCGTTTGAGTTGGTCGAAGGGGCCGGTGAGAAACCTCATTCGCAATCCCAGCGGTAACCCACTCCAAAGACGTTGCGGATGCAGTTGAAGTCGGGGTCGATCCGCTTGAACTTGATGCGGATGCGGCGGATGTGACCGTTGATGGTGTTCTTCTCCACGATGGTCTGGCGTGTCACCGGCATCAGCGCCTCGTAGCTGAATGCGTCGCCGGGGGATTTGGCGAGTGCCTCGACCAGCCAGAACTCGGTGAGCGTAAGCTCAATCGGCTTCTCCTTCCAGCGTACCGACATGGCACTCTCGTTGAGTGTGAGGTCGCCACAGAGGGTGTCACTGGCAGGGGTTGGAGAGGGGCTGTGGGTGAGTCGCTCTTCGATGCGGAAGAGGGAGGAGACCCGAACAGTAAGATAGTCGAGGGTGATCGGTTTGATCAGGTAGTCCCACGCCTCCAGACTCAGTCCCTCAACCCGATCCATCTCGCTGTCACGGGCGGTAAGAAAGATCACCGGAATGCTGGGGTGTTGGCGGTGGAGTTCAGCGCATAGCTCGAAGCCTGCATCGTGATTCTCTCCCAGCATGACATCAAGAATGGCGAGGTCAGGAAGGTTGGCACTAAACCCTTCGAGCGCCTCCTCCTTGGATGCGTAGGCGGTGATCTCGTAGCCTTGGCCGCGCAGTGCATCAGCGTAGTTTTCACGCTGGTCGGCGTCGTCTTCAACAATGGCAATCTTTCGATTCATGATGGGGATTATGAAGGTTCTTTTGCTTTCTGTAAAACAGCAAATTTAACAGTTAGATATTGTTTGTATTGAATGTTAATTCAATGTTTTTCCGGGAATGTTCAGGTAGCTATTCAGGGGGATGTTGTGCTGCGTGAACCATCCCGCCTCCATCTCTAGTGCTGCATGGTAAGGGGATTGGGCGTGGTATTGCCGACAAGGAGATTGTCTGCAGAGTGTCATGGCGGTGATCTGTTGGATTTTTCCCCGGTCGTCGATAAAGGCAATTGAGAGTGGCAACTGGGTCCCCTTCATCCAGAAGGCGCTGGTGGAGACTGCCGGAAATCGAAACAACATCCCATGGTTGAGTGGCAGGGAGGTGTAGGGCTGTAGGCCGATTTTCCGCATCTCCTGAGTGTCTGCAATGTGCAGACAGATTTGGGTGATCTCGCCATGGGGTGTGGTGATCTGTGCTGGTTGTGGAAAGTCACTGTTGGGGCAGGTCGAGGCCATCAGGGGGAGGGGAAACAGCAGCAGGGGAAGGAGTCGATCCATGGGTGAATAGTATATACTTTGCCGGTTTTTGAGCATGATGCTCCTTACTGTAATCGCAACCCGACGGATTGAATGATGAAGTTGACCACCCGATTTGCCCCCAGCCCAACCGGTTATCTCCATGTTGGAGGTGCCCGTACTGCACTCTTCTCCTGGCTCTATGCCCGCAAACATGGCGGGGATTTTATCCTTCGAATCGAAGATACTGATCGGGAGCGCTCCACTGAAGAGTCGGTCAATGCCATTCTTGAGGGAATGAGCTGGTTGGGGCTGGAGTATGACCACGGGCCGTTTTACCAGACCCACCGTTTTGATCGCTACAAAGAGATCATCCAGCAGTTGTTGGATCAGGGGGATGCCTACCACTGCTACTGCACCAAAGAGGAGCTGGATGAGATGCGCGAGGGGCAGCGGGCGCGGAAGGAGAAGCCACGTTACACCGGCCTCTGCCGTAGCCGTACCGAGCCGCGCGAAGGGGTGGAGCCGGTGATTCGTTTCAAGAATCCAACTGATGGCATTGTGGTGGTCGAAGATTTGGTGCGAGGCAAAGTAGTGTTCCAGAACAGTGAGCTGGATGATCTGATCATCGCCCGTTCGGATGGCACACCAACCTACAATCTCACCGTAGTGGTGGATGATCTCGATATGGGGCTGACCCACGTGATTCGTGGAGATGACCACCTCAACAATACACCGCGCCAGATCAACATCCTCAAGGCGCTGGGTGCGGAGCTGCCTAAGTACGCCCATCTGCCGATGATTCTCGGCTCTGATGGCAGTCGCCTCTCCAAGCGTCACGGTGCAGTGAGCGTGATGCAGTACCGGGATGAAGGCTACCTGCCGGAGGCACTGCTCAACTATCTGGTGCGCCTCGGTTGGTCTCACGGAGATCAGGAGATCTTCTCCGTTGATGAGATGGTGGAGCTGTTTGAGGCGGAGAGTGTTAACCACTCTGCCTCGACCTTTAATCCAGAGAAACTGTTGTGGCTCAACCAGCACTACATCAAGAGCAGTACCCCGGAGCATGTCGCCCGCCATCTGAGCTGGCATCTGGGTGAACGGGGGATTGATCCCTCGCAAGGGCCTGATATTGTCCGAGTGGTTGCGGCACAGCAGGAGCGATCCAAGACCTTGGTAGAGATGGCGGATAACAGCCAATTCTTCTACCTCGACTTTGATGCATTCGAGGAGAAAGCGGCGAAGAAAAACCTGAAGGCGGCGGCACAGGAGCCACTAACCCGCATTCGTGAGTTGCTCTCTGAGTTGGAGATATGGGATGCCGACCCGATCCATGAAATCGTCAAAGAGACTGCAGAGGTGCTAGACCTAAAACTGGGTAAAGTGGCACAGCCGCTGCGCGTTGCAGTGGCCGGAGCGGGGATCTCTCCGCCCATTGATATCACGCTGGAACTGGTTGGGCGTGAGCGCACACTACAGCGGATCGATATGGCGCTGACGTATATTCAGCAGCGGATTGAGGCCAACGGATAGCGCAACAAAAAGGCTTGCTCATCGATAGTGAAACCCATACAATGTGCGCCTCTTAAACGGGGCTATAGCTCAGCTGGGAGAGCACCTGCATGGCATGCAGGGGGTCGGCGGTTCGATCCCGCCTAGCTCCACCAAATTTTGTGACAAAGTTTTTTGTCCCCATCGTCTAGAGGCCTAGGACACCGGGTTTTCATCCCGGCAACAGGGGTTCGAAACCCCTTGGGGACGCCATTTTAAGACAAAAAAGCCGTTGATTTTCAACGGCTTTTTT
>CAZKCT010000067.1:0-4956 GCA_964551545.1 uncultured Piscirickettsiaceae bacterium
TTAGTCTGTTATATAAAGATGCTTATATTCTGAGATGAGTGTCGGTCGTGATACTCTCATTATCGTGACTCTCGATTGTGATCCTTGGCACAGACAGGTCTGGAGGGAATCAATAACAATAATAAAATTGGCGGATATGGGGGCTCGGATGAAGGTAGAAATATTGGGATGCAGTGGTGGTATCGGAGCAGGGTTGCAAACGACCTCGCTACTGATCGACTCAGACATTCTCATTGATGCAGGAACCGGAGTGGGTAGTCTCTCTCAGGAGCGGCTGAACGGCATTCATCACCTGTTTCTGACCCACTCTCATCTGGATCACATCCTCTCCTTACCCTTGATGGCGGATAACTACTTCGATCACCCTGGAGAGCCACTGGTGGTCTATGCGCTACCGCAGACCATTGAGGTATTGAAGATGCACCTTTTCAACTGGAAGGTCTGGCCGGACTTTACCCAGTTGCCAACGGCAGATGCCCCTGTCGTCCGCTTTCAGCCGATGCAGCCGGGAGAAGAGCGGGTGATTGGGGGGCGTACGATCCAGATGATCCCGGCGAACCATGTGGTACCTGCAGTTGGCTATCATCTGGCCTCAACGACAGGTTCTCTCGCCTTTACCGGGGATACCACAACCAATGACACATTCTGGGCTTTCCTCAATCAGCAAGAGCCGGTGGACCAGCTGCTGGTCGAGTGCTCTTTTGTCAATGAAGATCGAGAGATCACGGAGGCCGCCAAACATTACGATCCTGAGCTATTGGCCGAGGACCTGAAAAAACTCGACTACCAGACTCAAGTGCGTCTCACCCATCTGAAGCCGGGGCAGGAGGCGCTAATTTTGCAGCAGTGTGCAGATGCGCTGCATGAAATTGATTTTGAACCCCTCAGTCATGGAGAGATTCTTGAGATTTAACCTTCCCCAACTCTCCCTTCGGATATTGATCCTGTTGCTTCTGGCCTGGAGGCCAGCATTTGCGGATCCGTTACAGCAGGCACTGGACGAGGCGCAACGGGGTATTGAGCAGTATCGGTCTGGAAGATACCAGCAGGCACTGCAGTACTTTGTTAAGGCAGCTGAACTGGATCCGAAAAATGAGGACTATGTTGTCAATTCAGCCATATTGAGTGAACAACTAGGGATCACAGACCAGGCGCTTCCCTACTTTCAGCGTGCCGTTCAGATTGCTGCGGGGAAAGGGGATTTCGACTCTGCAGGCTCTTATAGCGCGAAAGTGATGGAGCTTTCATCACAGATACCCGCTTGGGTTGAGCAAAAATTGGAAGGGGCATCTGCTGTCTCTGAAGAGCGTGCTGCTCAGCTTCCAACCTGGTCAGCAGCGTATGAGCAGATCGGGCCATTGGTGCAACAGCAGCAACTGGATCAGGCCATTGTGGTTGGCGGGAAGGCGTTAGAGTTGGCCCAACAGATCTTGGGGGAGCATCATCCCGGCACGATCAATACTCGCCGTGAGCTGGCGATTGCCCATTTTTATTCAGGAAATGGTGAGGAGGCACAGCAGCAGTTGGTTGCGGCCGAGCGTGATGCCATAGTCACTTTTGGAGAGGAGCATCCCGAAACACAGGCAGTGCGTACGTTGATGGCTGAGTTGCTGCTGGAGTTGGGAGACCATGAGCAATCACTCACTTGGTATGAGAGAGCGATTCAGGGATATCGTGCCGGGTTGGGAGGGACTCATCCTCGCACGTTGCAAACGTTACAAGTTGCTGCTCAGGTGGAGGAGATACAGGGAGAGTATGGTGCCTCAGCGAAACGTCTGATGCTGGCTTGTTCTGGCTACAGTCAACGGTTGGGAGGAGCACATTCTGAAATCGGTTCTTGTTATCGTCAATTGGGGTTGATGCAGTTTCGAAATGGAGAGTATGCAAAAGCCCGGTTCTCCTATGGAAAGGCTGAAAAAGTGCTGAGTGGTTTGGTGGGGGAAGGTCATCCTGAGTGGATACAGAATCAGATTTATCGTGCAGACTTGGCACGTGCAACAGCTGATTATGCGCAGGCGGAAGAGATTTTGAAGCAAATTACGGCAGACACCGTCTCTGCTGCCTTGCAGTTTGAGGCCCGAGGCATCCTTGCTCAGCTATTGGAAGATCAGGGTCGTTACCCCGAGGCGGAGCAGGAGAGTCGAGCCATTCTCACCTATGAGACTGAGTCTCTTGGGGAGCTTCACCCCAACACCATCACGACACTTAATAATGTTGCCGGACTGCAGCGGCGCCAGTCTCGCTTTATCGAGGCAGAAAAAGGGTATGAGCTGGCGTTGGAGCGTTTTAGCCAGACCTTGGGAGAAGGCCATCCCTCGACCATTGCGATCATGAACAATCTGGCGCTGACCTTGGAAAATCAAGGGCTCTATGATCGGGCAGAGCCACTGTTCCGCACTGCGCTGAGGCAATCCAAAAGTGTGCTGGGTGAGTCCCACCCAACAACGCTGGCTAATCTCAATAATCTGGCGATGCTGCATGAGAGTCAGGGAAGTTTCGATAAATCGGAACCACTCTACCAGCAGGCGATTGATCTGTTGGATGGCTCATTGGGAGAGACTCATCCCGACACGGTTGCTGTGCGTAATAACCTGGCCTATCTCTATCTACTGCAAGAGAAAAATGAGCAGGCCGCTGAGCTATTTGAAGAGGTGTTAACGGTCTGGCAAGAGAGTCTGGGAGAGCGTCATCAGAAGACGCTGAAGGGGATGAATAACCTGGGCCGAGTTGCACATGGGCTGGAAGATCTTGAGCGTGCAGAGGCGCTGATTGGTCGTGCGCTGGAGTTGCGTCGTGAAGTGCTGGGGGAAGATCATATCGACACCCTCCGTTCGCAGCATGATCTGGCCAAGCTCTATCTTGATCTGGAGCGTTATGAAGAATCTGAAACGTTGTTGAGAAAAACACTGGAGCAGAACGAGCAGCACTTGGGAGAGCAACACCCCTATACCTTTGAGACGCTCAATACATTGGCGGCACTGCAGCTAGCGACAGAAGATCTTGAGTCAGCCTTTGAGACTCAGCGCATACTTTTTGAACGACGTAATCGATTCCTCGATCAGATGCTCTGGGCCACCAGCGAGAATGCACGAGAAGGTTATATTCGTCTGCATCGTCCCGAACTGAATCGCTATATGGCAATGGTTGCTCAACTGGAGCCTGAACAGGCGGGAGAGGAGTTGCTGCGGATCAGTCTATTCCGTAAAGGGTTGCTGTTGCAGGTTGCCTCGCAGATCCATCAGGTCAGCAAGCTCTCGGAAGATCCTGCGTTGACTGAGATCAGTGATGCGCTGATGGCGGCCCGTAAAGAGCTGGCTGCATTGACCCTTTCGGGGCCCACCGAAGAGACTGCGACCACATTCCTTGAGACCACTCATGAGTTGGAGGACCAGATCAATGAGCTGGAGGGAGAGCTGGGGCGTGCCAGCATTCGCTTCCGCGAGGCAGCGGCGGACATCTCCCTTGAGCGGTTGCAGGAGAGTCTGCCCGACGGGACCGCATTGGTTGATTTTCTGATTCACCGTGAGGGGGAAGAGAGTTATCTGCAGGCCGCAATTCTGCGTAAAGAGGAGGAAGAGACTGCGTTTAGTCACCATCTTTATGAGGACCTGGCAGGGATCAATGAGGCGATCCAGGAGTTCCGTGAGCTGATCCAGGATGAGGATGCTGATGATGATGAGGTGATGGAGTTTGGCATGGAGGTCTACGAGAAGGTCTGGGCCCCCGTCGTGGAACAGATCGGTGAGCTGGAAACAGTCTATGTGGTGCCGGATGGAATGCTCAATATTCTCCCGTTTAATGCGATGGTCAATGAAGAGGAGAGCTACCTGTTACAGGCGATCGATCTGCATACTCTCTCCTCCAGCCGGGACTTGATCCCCTCTGACATGCCGCTGGCCGAGGGAGGATACATGATCATGGCTGGGCCTGACTACGACACCGATGAGGTGACAGGAAAGGCGCTGTTGCAATCGTTGGAAGGGAAGCGTTCTGCTGCTGCACAGCAGAGTGTGCGGGGGATGTCGCATGGCCTTAGAGGGCTCCACTTTGATCCACTGCCGGGTGCAGAAAAAGAGGGACGCCTGATTGAAGAGCAGACCGCTGAGCAGGAAGTGATGAGTCAGGTTCTTCTGAAGAAAGAGGCACAGGAGCAGGTGCTGCGGGTGATGGAGCAGCCACCTGAGGTGCTTCACATTGCGACTCACGGCTTCTTCCTCAAGCCGGATGAAAACCTTAAGAAGCGGTTGCGCAAGCTACAGCGAGGTGCTGATCTGCAGCTGCCGCCACCGGGGGATAATCCCCTGTTGCGGGCGGGGCTCGCCTTCTCTGGATTGAATGCCAATGCGCCGTTGTTGGGAGAGATTGATACCGATAATGATGGCGTATTGACCGCATTGGAGGTGCTGGGGCTTGATCTTACAGGCACTCGCTTGGCGGTGCTTTCGGCTTGTGAGACCGGGCTTGGAGAGATCCATGAGGGTGAGGGAGTTTACGGCCTGCGCCGCTCCTTCCAGGAGGCGGGTGTTGGTGCGGTGGTCAACTCCCTTTGGGAGGTGAGTGATGCTGGTACGCAGGCATTGATGACTGGCCTCTACCAGCGCATGCTGGAGGGAGAGAGCACCCATGAGGCACTGCGGAATACACAACTGGAGATGTTGGACTCGGATGAGTGGAGTTACCCTTATGTCTGGTCGGCTTTCTTTATGGTGGAAGGAACGGAGCACTCTGACTCTTAGCGAGTTGGATAAGATGCTCTATAATTGGAAAATATCAAAAAATAAATTTTGACAGGAGAGAAGCGATGAAACGATGGATCAAGATGTTGGTTGTGGCATTGGTGTCATTGACTCTGATTGGGCAGGGAGAATTGGCACTGGCTAAAGGGAAAAAGAAGAAAGGCAAAGCGCCGATCACGATGATTATGAATGTCGAGGGTAAGGTGGAGTACACCAAGAA
>CAZKCT010000067.1:5056-8879 GCA_964551545.1 uncultured Piscirickettsiaceae bacterium
AAAAAGATCAAACTGAAGACTGCGACTAACAAAAAGAAGAGCGCCTACCTGCTTTCAGCAGCATGGCCTAATCTGGTCTGGAACAGTGAAGGGAAGGATTATAGCTACCGCCTTCATGTTGGTGACCAGAGTTTTGATGTTCCTGCTGTCGATGGTCCAATGGTCCGTTATACATTGAGCGACATCGCGCCGGGCAAGCACCTCTATAGTGTTGAGGTGATCCATGGTGGCGAGGTGGTCTACAAGCCAAAGAAACGGAGCAGCTTTATCTGGCTTTCAGAGGGGGAGGTTGCAAAGATTGTGGAGAACCTGCCGGGTGATGAGTTGATGGATGCGATGGTGCTGGATGGTGAGGGGGTGCTGGTGGGCTCTCTCGATCTCTACCAGAGCTTCTTCAAAGATAATCGGGACGATAATGATATGCGCCCGATGCTGATTCAAAATCTGCATAATCTCAAGCTGGGTAACCTGAAAAAGGCAGAGGCACAGCTCTTTAATCTGATTCGTAGTGAAGAAGAGTAAAGCGGTTTTGTAGCGCATTGATCGATTCCCACAGGCCTGGAAACGGGGCTGTGGGAATTTTTTCTTGAGGGAAAAACGATGAAAAAAATTCTGGGTCGTTACGACATTCTGGTCACCATTGCACTGTTCCTGGCTGCAATCCCGGCCGAGTATCATGAGACATTCTCACTGCTGGAAGAGCAGACGCTCTCCGCGCGACAGATCTTGCGGATGTCCTATGCGGACCCAGAAGAGACCGCCTTCTCTCAAGATCAGATCATGGTGGTTAATACCGATGAGATGTTCTTTGAAGAGTATGGCAGCTTCCCTCTACGCCGTACTGACATTGCCCGGATCGCAACCCAGCTCAATGGTATGGGGGCTAGAGTGATTGCACTCGACGTATTGATGGACTTCCCCAGCTCCTATGGGGAAGATCCAGAGACCGCCGAGGCATTGGCTGCAACGGGGAAATCACTGCTGGTCTCTCAGGCGCAGATTGTTGATGGAGCATTCAAAGGGATGAACTACCCGACGGAAGGGCTACGTGACTCGGCGCGTAGTGGCTACACCAATATCTCCTCCTCCAGCGCCATTGTGACCAGCCTCTCCAAGCTTAAAGTGAGAGGAGACACCATTGTGGCCCAGGATGGCTGGCCTTTTGCGGTGCAGGCCTTGGCGATGTACTACGGCGTGGAACCAGAGCTGGTCCAGAAGGGTGAGCAGATGATCCTGCGAATTGGTGAGGAGGTTGCGGTTCCTCTGGATCAGTTTAACCAGTTCTACATCGATTTCCCTGCGCTTCCGGCAGGCACCCAGTTCCTTAGCGAGACCGCTGGTGTCAGTGCGTTGGAGATTCTTGATCTGGATGAGGATGAGCTGGAGGACATGGCCTATCTGTTTGAAGACAAGATTGTCATTCTTGGAGATACCTCCGAGGTCTCTCATGACTGGTTCGATACCCCGGTAGGGATGGTCTACGGAGTGGAAATTATTGCCGATACCATCCACACCCTGATGCGAGGTGCGCCTCTGCAGCCTGCCTCACAAGATCAGGAGATCATGGCGTTGATGGCCTTTATGGTGGCACTGATTCTGGTCAGTTTTATCAGCAGCCCCATGGGGAAGGCTGGTCTGGCGTTGCTGTTGTTTGGCGGCTATCTTGCGTTGGCAACCAAACTCTATATTGACGCTGGGTTGGTTCTCTCGATGAGCTACCTATTGGTGGCGGGCATTCTCTCCTATCTGGTGATCAATCTGCGACACTACCTGCTGGAGCGCAGTCAGAAAGGGTTTGTGACGGCCGCCTTTGGTCAATACCTCTCCCCTGATGTGGTGGATGCACTGGTGAAGGATCCTTCCAAAATGGCGTTGGGCGGAGAGAGTCGAGAGATGACGGCATTCTTCTCCGATGTGGCCAGCTTCTCTACCATTTCTGAGAAGTTGACGCCGGCAGAACTGGTCTCCTTGCTGAATGAATATCTCACCGCCATGTGCGACATCATCAATGATAGCGGGGGCACCATCGATAAATTTGAGGGGGATGCCATTATTGCCTTCTGGGGGGCGCCGCTGCCGATGGAGGATCATGCGGTGCGTGCCTGTTACAGCATTATCGATCAGCAAAAATTCCTGGTGCCGTTCCGTGATCGACTGATCCAGGAGGGAGAGCTACCCGTTGAATTCCATGTGCGTATGGGGGTCAATACCGGCCCGATGATTGTTGGTAACATGGGTTCTACCCAGCGTATGGATTACACCATGATGGGGGATTCCGTCAATCTGGCCGCTCGTCTGGAGGGGGCTAACAAGTTCTACAAAAACTACTCGATGATCTCTGAGTCCACCTATGCCGGTGCCAAGGACTTTATTGATTCTCGTGAGCTGGATCGGATCCGGGTTGTGGGCAAGAATGAGCCGGTCACTGTCTATGATGTGCTGGAGCGCAGAGATCAGACCAGTGGTCCCATGGCGGATCTGGTGCCAATCTATCTGCGCGGGCTGGAGCTTTACAAGCAGATGGATTTTGCGGGTGCACAAGAGCAGTTCCGCAAGGCGCTGCTGGTGATCGAGAAAGATGGCCCGTCGCTCACCTATCTGGATCGTTGTCAGCACTTTATCGACAACCCGCCAGCAGCAGACTGGGATGGCGTCTGGACCCATACAGAGAAGGGATAACATTGTCTGACTCCCTTAGTACGCCTTACGAAGAGTGGGAAAAAGTCCCCTCAAACCGGATTCGCCCCCTTCATCACCTGCTGCTCTTCTCGGTGCTGATGGTGCTGGTGGCAGCATTGGTGTGGGCCAACTGGGCTGTACTGGATGAGGTCACCCGTGGTGAAGGCCGTGTCATCCCCTCTTCTCAAATTCAGGTGGTACAGAACCTTGAGGGGGGCATTGTCGAAAAAATCAGTGTGCGTGAAGGGGATGTTGTGGGGCGGGGCGAGACACTGATCCAGCTATCCGATACTCAATTTGTTTCAGATGCGAAACAGAACCGTCTTGAGGTGCTTCATCTGCTGGCCAAGGTCGCCCGTCTGCAAGCAGAGGTCGAGGGTGTTGATTATCAACCGCCAGAAGTGGTGGTTGCAGAGCGCCCGGATTTTGCAGAGAGTGAGGCTCAGGCCTTTCGGGTGCGTCGGTCAGAATTTGAGGGGGTGCAGGCGATCCTCAATGCGCAACTGGTCCAGCGTCAGCAGGAGCTGGCCGAGATGCAGGTCAATGTTGAGAACCTTGCAGAGGGTTTGGCGCTGGCCCATCGGGAGATGGAGATTGCCGAGCAGGTGTGGGCGGCAGAGGTGATGCCAGAGATTGAGATGGTACGGTTGAAGCGAGAGCTGAAAAACCTGCAGTCGCAGTATGAGGGAAGCAAAATCGCTATCCCTCGCATTGAGGCCACCATCAATGAGATTCACCATAAACTGGAGGGGGAGCGGAGAACGTTTGTGGCGGAGGCAACCGGAGAGTTGAACGAGGCCAGAGCTCAGCTGTCGCAGCTACAGGAGCAGCAACGTACCCTTAATGATCGGCTCGACCGTACCGAGATTCGCTCGCCAGTTCATGGGGCGGTGAAGCGCATTCATGTCACTACTCTGGGTGGAGTGATTCAGCCAGGAATGGAGATCATGGAGATCGTCCCGCTGGAAGATCAGCTATTGATTGAGGCCCGTATTCGCCCCGCCGATATCGGCTTCCTTCGCCCTGATCAGCAAGCGACGATCAAATTCACCGCCTATGACTCCACCATCTATGGCGGGCTACCGGCAAAGCTGGAACAGATCAGTGCCGATACCATCATGGATGAGCAGGGGGAGCGCTACTA
>CAZKCT010000068.1:0-6844 GCA_964551545.1 uncultured Piscirickettsiaceae bacterium
TGGCGACAGTTACTATGTGGTGGCCAATGTCTCTCCAATCAATAACAAGAATGGGGACCGAATTGGCTACATGTCCGTACGGACAGGAGCCTCTGATGAGCAGATTGCTGCCGCCGACCAGGCCTACAAGGAGATCGCTGCGGGCAGGTTGGTGATTCGTGAAGGGGTGGTGATGAGCCGTTGGGAGGCGATGCTGCAGCACTACAACCCCATGACCCAGATGGGGATCAGCAGCAAGCTGGGCGGAATTTTTCTGCTGACCATGTTGGGGGCGATGGGGCTGCTGTTTTGGAATCAAGGCATGACCGAGGATAATCCGTTGCGTTGGCTCCCTTATGTGGGGGTGGCGATTGGTACCGTTCTGGTCTGGATGGTGACACGTCAACAGATTATTGCCCCGCTTAAGGTGATTAACGAGACCATCCGTTGTGCGACCGAGAATCATCAGTTGACGCCGAGAATCAAGATCAATCGTCGTGATGAGTTTGGGGTTATTGCCAACTCCTACAACGAGATGATGCAGATGGTGCAGACCAGCATCAGTGAGACCAATGATGTCACTAAGATGACTGCAGCAGGATACTTTGATCGGCGTATTGCTATCGAGATGAAGGGGGACTTTAAGATTCTCAAGGACTCGATTAATCAGACCATTCATGACAATTTTCGCTCCATCAACTCGCTCTATAAGGTGCTGATTGGGCTTGCAAAGGGGAATTTCTCCACCGATTTTGAACTGGCCGCAGAGGGTGATTTTCAGATTATGCTCAATACGGCCAGGGAGGCAATTGGTGCGCTGGCCTCCGCCCACAATGAGATTAATGATGTGGTTGCCCGGATGTCACAGGGGGATTTTGGTGGCCGTATCTCCTCTTCTCTGGAGGGGGAGTTCTCCAAGCTGCAGGCGAATGTTAATCATAGTCTCCAGCAGTTGGAAGATGGTGTTAATAACATTACCGATACCTCCAACATGCAGGCCGAAGGGAAGCTCTATGCCCGAGTGGAGGGGGAGTATCAGGGGCAACTGGGTGTGTTGCAGAGTACGCTTAATGAGTCGACTGAGAAGATCAGCGAGATGGTGCATGAGGTGCAAAAAAGCTCTGCGGCGCTCTCGATTCAGGCACAACGGGTCTCGGAGGGGGGGAACCGTTTGGCAACACAGACCCAGCAGCAGGCAGCCTCTGTAGAAGAGACTGTTGCGAGCATGGAGCAGATGGCTGCCAGTGTGGAGCAGAGTTCGGAGCACTCACTTAATGCAGAGATCTTTACCAAAGAGGCGCGTCAGAAGACCTCGTCAGGTAATGAGATCATGGCGCGAGCCGCGACCTCGATGGAGCAGATTTCCAGTGCCTCGGATCAGATTGGTGAGATTACGGCGGTGATTGATAGTATTGCCTTTCAGACCAACCTGTTGGCACTTAACGCAGCCGTTGAGGCTGCGCGTGCCGGTGAGCAGGGGCGCGGTTTTGCGGTGGTTGCAGGCGAGGTTCGGTCACTGGCACAGCGAAGTGCGGATGCTGCCAAGCAGATCAAACTGCTGATTGAGCGTACACTGGAGCAGGTCAATACTGGTGTCAGTGAGGTCAATACGCTTGGAGAGTCGCTGGAGGAGATTCAGCAGTCGGTCAATAATGTGAGCCAGACTGTTGGGGATATTATCTCCAACAGTAGCGAGCAGAGTCAGGGGATTCAGCAGGTCAACCAGGCAATGCAGTCGATTGATGGTGTGACGCAGAGCAATGCACAGCAAGTGGAAGAGAGCGCTAGTGCCAGTCAGGCCATGGAGGAGCAGTCGCGTTTACTGAATGAGATGATGCGACGATTCCAGCTTAAGCCATAACGCAATGCTCTCGATTACCCAGCAACTCGATCTGATTGCAGAGAACCAAAACCTGCTGGCAGTTGATGATGACCCAGCCATTCTTAGCTATTTCCGTGAGGTCTTTGCGCCGTTTGCCCATGGCAGTCATGAGCAGATATCTGAACTGATGGATCTGATGGGGGGGCAGGGAGAAAGTCATCCTGGCGTTCTCCCTGAGGTGGCCCAAGAGGCGTTCTCCCTGACTACGGCGTCCGGTGGTATGGAGGCGGTCGAGCTGGCAAGAGAGGCGCTGGAGCGTCAACAGCCCTATACCGTCGCTTTTGTAGATATGCGCATGCCGCCGGGGATCAATGGTCTGGAGACCGCACAGCGGCTGCGTGAGCTTGATCCAAGAATCTTTATTGTGATTGTAACCGCTTACTCGGACCATGAGATTGAGGAAATTCAGGGGCGCTTGAAGCGTGATGTGCTTTTTCTTAATAAGCCGATGTCGGTTGACGAGATCCTGCAGACGGCGCGGACCCTTAATCGAGGGTGGCAGGAGCGCGAAAAGAATAAAGTGATGTCGATGCAGATGGTGGAGAATGAGAAGATGGTTGCGCTGGGCAACATGGCCATCCGAATTGCTCATGAAATCAACCAGCCGCTCGCCTACATCAATGGCATTCTCCAGCTTCAGAAGATGGAGATTGATGATCAGGGGAAGCTTGATTTAGAGAAGATTCAGGAAGAGATCGAATTGGGGCTAGAGCAGACGGTTCGTATCAAGGATATTATCGATAGCCTGCGCGTATTTGCCCATCCTGGACGTTCCAAGGACCGCTTCTCGGATCTCGCGACCGCGGTGAAGAATGCGCACTGCCTCTGTCAGGGGCAACTGGTCCGTCAGCACATCAAGCTTTCGTTGAGCCTGCAGCCCGATCTGCCTCCCGTTGCAATGGGGCCTTCGCAGTTGCAGCAGATTCTGACCAACCTTTTCAATAATGCTATTGATGCGCTGGAGGAGAAACGTGCGTCAGCAACACAGTCCTGGAAACCACTGATTGCGGTCACGACCCGGCAAGAGGGAGATCGGGTTGAGTTGGTGTTTGAGGATAATGGACCGGGGGTTCCGGATGCCATTCTGTCGAGAGTTTTTGAGCCTTTTGTGACCACCAAGGAGCCTGGCAAGGGAACCGGGCTGGGCCTCTCAGAGATTCATGGGTTGTTGGTAGAATATGGAGGCTCCATTGACTATCAACCGGTCTCTGAAGAGATCGGTGCCCGTTTCCTGATTCATATACCCATTTACAGAGAGTCAACATGAGTGAAAAGAGCAAGATCCTGATTGTGGATGATGAAACAGTCATCCATAAACTGTTTCAAAAGATGTTTTCCGGCAGTGAACAGTATGAGCTGCTGTTCGCGACCAATGGAGAGGATGGTTTGAGCCAGCTTGAGCAGGAACAGCCTGCCGTGGTGGTGCTCGACTACCGGATGCTGGGAGCGACAGGGGATGAGTTCATGACCCGGCTCTCGGACTATCAGCATGATCAGGTCAAGATCATCATGATCTCTGGTCATGCGGTGCCCGAAATGGATCTCTCGGAGCGTAATCAGAGAAAACTCTTTGCCTATTTTGAGAAGCCATTCTTCGAGATCACCAAACTGAAACAGACCATTGAGGAGGCTGCGGGTGGCCGCTGATTAGGTTATCGGTTGGCTCGAAGTTGAGAGAGCAGAAAGAGCAGGGTTGCGACCACAACAATGGTGGGGGCCGCTGGAGTATCCCATTGCAGTGAACCAAGAATGCCAGCAATGGCCGCAGTGACGCCAATACCGCTGGCAATCAGTGCCATCTGTTCAGGGGAGCGAGCATGGAATCGAGCGCTGGCCGCCGGAATGATCAGTAGCGCGGTGATTAACAAAATGCCGATCACCTTCATGGCCAGTGCCACAACCAGTGCAATCAAAACCATATAGAGCAGTTTGATCCGCTCGACTGAGACCCCTTCAACCCGGGCCAATGACTCATCCAGGGTGAGAGAGAGAAGTGGATGCCAGATCTTCCAGAGAATTAGCAGGGTTGCTGCACCGCCGCCCCAGATCCAGAGTAGTTCGTAAGGTCCAATGGAGAGGATGTCGCCAAACAGTAGGGCCATCAGATCGACCCGAACCTCCATCACTGTCAGTGCCACCAGCCCGATAGAGAGCGCTGCATGCGAGAGAACCCCGAGCAGTGTGTCGGTCGAGAGACGGTCATTCTGGTGAAGTAGGGTGAGGGAGGCAGCGAGCAGCAGGCAGACCAGCACGGTACTGAGATTGAGATCCAGCTGCAGGAGTAGCCCTAAAGCTACACCCAAGATTGCAGAGTGGGCGAGGGTGTCGCCAAAGTAGGCCATGCGACGCCAGACCATAAAGGTGCCGAGAGGGCCTGCAAGCAGAGCGATGCCAATGCCGCCCCCCAGTGCGTAGAGGATAAACTCATCCATGGCGCTTGTCCTCACAGGATTCGCTCGAGTGAATCTCTCCATCAATGCAGTGATGGTGGTCGTGGTGGTGGGTATAGATACCGAGATGACTCCCTTCACTCAGCCCGAATAACTGTAGGTATTCTGGATGTTGGGAGACCGAGTCGGGATGGCCATGACAGCAGATGTGGTGATTGAGGCAGATGACCCGATCTGTGTTCTCCATCACCAGGTGCAGATCATGCGAGATGATCAGGATGCCGCACTGGTGGCGATCACGAATTCTCTGGATCAGTCCGTAGAACTCCGACTGCCCCACCAGGTCAACCCCTTGCATTGGCTCGTCAAGGATCAATAGTTGTGGTTCCTTGAGCAGGGCACGGGTCAATAGCAATCGCTGCATCTCCCCACCGGAGAGGTGCTGAACTGGTTTTTCCAGTAGAGCCATAGTGCCCACCTCGGCAACTGCCTGTTTCAGTTGCTGCTCTGATGGGCGGGCGAGACGAAGGAACCGCTCTCCGTTCATCGGGAGGCTGGCGTCGATAGAGATGCGTTGCGGCGCGTAGCCGATGGTTAGCCCCGGCTGACGATCTATCGTCCCTTGGGTTGGAGGCTGTAAGCCAGCAATGCTCTTCGCCAGTGTGCTTTTTCCTGCACCATTGGGACCAATAATAGTGACGATCTCCCCCGCATGAATCTGAAGGTCGATCTGCCGCAGCACCTCCAGCCCCTTGACTTGGGCGGAGAGTTGGTTGACCTCAATCAACGGTAGTGAAGGATTCATTGTGTGCAGTGATTTCGTTTGGCAGCGTGAACGTATAAAATGTGGAGCAATTTCATTTTATCAGGGATCTGGAGTAATAGAACCAATGACGACCTATCAGACGGATGATCTTCGTATCCGAGACATGGAGGAGCTGGCTGCGCCTGAGACAGTTCATCAGCAGCACCAGATCACTGAGCAGGCATCAAAGACTGTATGGGAGACTCGTCAGGCCATTCATCGTGTTCTGAAGGGAGAGGATGACCGCCTGGTGGTGGTGGTTGGCCCCTGTTCGATTCACGATGTCGATGCGGCCAGAGAGTATGCACAGCGACTGATGGCAGTGCGTGATCATCTGCAGCAGGATCTGGTGGTGGTGATGCGGGTCTACTTTGAGAAGCCGAGAACTCGTATTGGTTGGAAAGGGCTGATCAATGACCCAGATCTTGATCAGAGCTTCAATATCAACAAAGGCGTGGCGCTAGCGCGTGAGATCCTGCTTTGGGTCAATGACCAGGGGATGCCAGCGGCAACGGAATTTCTCGATCTGATTACCCCGCAATACATCGCCGACCTGATTAGCTGGGGGGCGATTGGCGCACGTACGACGGAGAGTCAGGCGCATCGAGAACTCGCCTCGGGACTCTCTTGTCCGGTCGGTTTCAAGAACGGTACCGATGGAAATCTCAATGTGGCGATTGATGGTATTTGGGCGGCCTCCAAGCCACACCATTTCCTTTCGGTCACTAAACAAGGCCACTCTGCCATCTTCTCAACGGGAGGTAATGAGGATTGCCACGTCATTCTCCGTGGTGGTGATGGACGCCCGAACTATGATGAGGTGAGTGTCCAGGATGCACTCAAGGATCTCGAAGCGGCGGAGCAGAATTCACGGCTGATGATTGATCTAAGCCATGCCAATAGCCGTAAGGAGTATCAGCGCCAGGTTGATGTTGGCAATGATGTCTCCCACCAGATTCGTCGAGGCAATCGTCAAATTATGGGGGTGATGATCGAGAGCCATCTTGTGGAGGGGCGTCAGGATATTCAACAGGGTGAAGCGCTGACCTATGGGCAGAGCGTGACCGATGCCTGTATTGACTGGGAGACGACAGAGGCTCTGCTGGAGACCCTGGCTGAAGCGGTGCGTCAGCGCCGTGAGGCGTAAGTCGCATTGAAACGATTGTTGATCCTGCTGGTACGGGGATACCAGGTTGTACTGAGCCCATGGATTGGGCAGAGCTGCCGCTTTACCCCTACCTGTTCTCACTACGCGATTGATGCGCTGCAAGAGTATGGTGCACTGCGTGGTAGCTGGATGGCGATTCGGCGCATCGGCCGTTGCCATCCGTGGCATGAAGGGGGGCATGATCCGGTCCCACCAAAAGAGTAGCGCGTGACAATTGGAAGCAGATCACAGTGTATTGCGGGAATCGGCTTGTTGCTGGTCTCGCTATGGGGCTCTGCCGCTGAGGCTACCTTGCGGGTGGTGGCGACTATTCCTCCACTGCACTCCCTGGTCGCCCAGGTAACAGAAGGGGTTATTGAACCGCAGCTGCTGCTCTCCAGAGGTGGCTCTCCTCATGGTTACTCTCTTCGCCCCTCTGAGATGCGGATGGTTCATGCGGCTGACCTGCTGTTCTGGGTGGGGCCAGAGATGGAGGGCTTTCTTCATCAAACCATTGCTCGTCTGGATGCAGGTACGGTTGTGGTTGCGCTGACGGATCCAGGTGTTCATTCTGAAAACGAGCATGACGAGCATGACGAGCATGACGAGCATGACGAGCATGACGAGCATGACGAGCATGA
>CAZKCT010000068.1:6944-8480 GCA_964551545.1 uncultured Piscirickettsiaceae bacterium
ACGAGCATGACGAGCATGACGAGCATGACGAGCATGACGAGCATGACGAGCATGACGAGCATGCACACGAGCCGCACCAGTGGCTCAATCCCCAGCTCGCTGGGCATTGGGTTGAGCGTCTTGTTGAGCAGATGGTGCTTGCCGATCCTCAGCATGCGCAGCGTTATACCGAAAATGGTGCAGCGACCATTGAACGTCTCAAACAGCTTGATCAGACGCTAGAGCGACAGCTTTCCACGGTTCAGAAGCGTCCATTCGTGGTTCACCATAATGCCTATCAGCACTTGGTTGATCGTTATCGGCTCAATCTGATTGGTGTCGTAGCACAGAATCCGGAAGGGATGTTGGGTGCGCGCTCGGTCTCAGACCTATTGAGTGAGCTGGCGCAATACCCAAAGGTCTGCCTGTTTGGTGAGCCGCAGTTTCCTCGTCATCAAATTCGCCCTTTCCGTCGGCTGCCTGGGCTGATCGTCGGTGAGCTTGATCCATTGGGGCGTGATGTTGCTCCGGGCGTTGAGCACTATGCGCAGATGATGCGCAATCTCTCTGCGGCTCTCAAAGCGTGTCTAAGTCAGGAGTAAAAAGGTCAGCCTCTCTATTTATAAGAAAAAAGAATGCGTGTATAGTATAAATCTATCAAATAGCCTGAACTGTAAATAGAAAGAGAGAGTCGATGGAGTATAACCACGAGGTTGATCTGTCTGGACTTAATTGTCCGTTACCGATTTTGAGAACCAAGGCGGCACTGACCAAGATGGCTCCAGGGGATGTGTTGAAGATTACCGTCACCAATCCAGATTCAGTTCGTGAGATTGGTGCCTTTGCCAAGCAGAGCGGAGGAGCCTGTGAGCATGAGGATCTGGGCAAGGGAGCCCATCACCTCTATTTCTGTAAGGGGTAGGGTGCCTATTTGGCTCGGGAGATGAACTTCCCGGTGCCGGTATGAATTTTGATCTCCTCGCCTAGCTCCAGATATTCAGGGACCTGCACCTCGATTCCGGTGGTGAGGGTTGCCGGCTTGGTGCGTCCGGTTGCCGTTGCCCCTTTGATCCCCGGAGCAGTTTCGGTGATGGTTAGTGTGACGGTTTGAGGGAGCTCAATGCCGAGGATCTTCTCCTCGGAGAGCAGGGCAATAATGCCCCCCAGCCCCTCGGTCAGATAGCCTGATTCGTTGGCTAGATCTTCGTTGTTGATCTCATACTGGCTGTAGTCTTCCAGATCCATAAAGACGTAGTGCTCTCCATCATTGTAGGAGTACTGCACCTCTTTGCGCTGGCAATCCGCCTCCCTCAGAAGGTCATCTCCCTTG
Organism: uncultured Piscirickettsiaceae bacterium; assembly: GCA_964551545.1. Taxonomy (GTDB): domain Bacteria; phylum Pseudomonadota; class Gammaproteobacteria; genus Thiopontia. Next base: position 8,254 of record CAZKCT010000068.1, read on the forward strand.
AAGGAGTCATCCAGTTTTTGTCTCGTCTGCAGGTTGGTGAAGCGTACCTTGTAGAGGGTGGAGGCCCCACGTGAACTAGGACTCTTCGCCTCTACCGTCTTGACGGCATGAGGCATGTTGTTGATCTCAACTACCATGCCACGTTTTAGTTCGGATGCTTTTGGCATTTGTTATTACCTATGATAACGGTTCAGATCTGGCTGGTTTCGAGGGTGAGATGGGGTGCT
>CAZKCT010000069.1:0-7671 GCA_964551545.1 uncultured Piscirickettsiaceae bacterium
ACTGTCAGCACCTTGGTGCGGCAGCTTGAGGATGAGGGATATGAAGTCACACCACGCACCGTACAACGTGACCTCAATGCCCTTGCCTCCATTTTTGATCTCAGAAACGAGAAAGAGGGGCGGACACAGAAGTGGCACTGGTCAGACAGCGCAGAAATGCTCGATATACCAGGAATGTCACCGCAGACGGCGCTGACGATGTTCATGGCAGAGCTCTTCCTCTACGACCAGCTCCCCCGCTCTATCACAGGCCATCTAGCCCACCACTTTGATCAGGCACGCGAGATTCTCAGGCGATCAGGTGATCTCACCAACTGGACTGAGAAGGTTCGGGTCGTCCCACGCAATCAGCGTTTGATTCAACCCAAGGTTGATGAAGATGTACTGAAGGTCATTTACAACGCCCTGCTCCATGACAAGAAGTTTATGGGTCGTTATCTAAGGCGCGGGGTGCGCACTTCAAAAGAGTATCCAGTTAATCCACTGGGACTGGTCTTCCGAGATGGTGTGACCTATCTGGTTGCAACACTACGAGACTACCCTGACATTCGCCAACTTGCCCTACACCGTTTTAGAGATGCCACACCCACTGATGATCCTGTCACGATCCCAAAAGGGTTCAAGCTCGATCACTACATCAACCAGGGCGCGTTCGATTACCCTGTCGGAGACTTCATCGATCTTGAGTTCAAAGCCAATAGCTTTGTGATTGAGGCACTGAAAGAGACACCCATCTCACACAATCAAGGGGTACGCCCCTTTAACAGCGATTGGGTGATCGTTTCAGCTCGCGTTAAAGAGACCGAACAGCTTCATTGGTGGCTACTCGGATATGGCCCTCAGGTTGAGGTGCTACAACCACCTCATCTACGTGAGTGGTTTAAGAATAAATCGCGGGAGATGGCCCGACTCTACAAATAGATTGGTGCCCCTCTCCGCCAGACTCCTCCAACGGTGGGGCATTTGAATCATACTCATCTGTGCATCCTGAAAAATGTAGATTTGATGTCAGTTTGACTCAGAGGAATAGTGCTTAATATTTTTTGATCGCATTCGCGCAGCACGAATGACCGGACACAACTCATACTCCACCCGCATCAACATTGCGATTGCAGCCATCATCACAATCAACCCGCTCCCGCCATAACTGATTAGCGGTAGTGTGATGCCAGTGGTTGGAAATATGTTCATATTGACGGCCATGTTCAGCATCGCCTGAAGGGTAATCCAGGTGGTCACACCATAAGCAAGATAAGCAGAGAAGTACTGTTTGCACTGGATTGCGCTGTTTGCGAGCCAAACCCCTTTCAGAGCCAGTACAGCATAGAGTGCAATCAAGAGCAGAGAACCGATCAACCCAAACTCTTCACCAATAACAGAGAAGATAAAGTCCGTATGGGCTTCAGGTAGGTATAGATGTTTCTGTAATCCCTCCCCTAACCCCATACCGTCTAGCCCTCCCCGAGCAAATGAGATCAGGGCCTGCGTGGTCTGAAAGTTTTTGCCCATCGGATCGAGCTCAAACGGATCCTGAAAGAAGGCGATGACACGCTGCCAGCGATAGTCACTGAAATAGATCGCTCCGCCAAAAGCCAGACCACCAACACCTGTCAGCAGCATAAACTGTCCCCAGTGAACTCCCGCCATGAACATCATCCAAACTGCAATCAGCATCAATACTGCTGCACCACCAAGGTCAGGCTCCAGCAAGATCAGGAAGGCAATAATTGCGAGCAGCACCAGTGGCCTCACAAAGGTGAAGAAGTCATGACTAATCCTTGTGTGATGCCTCACTAGATACCCGGCCAGATATAGAATCGCTGAGATCTTTGCCACTTCAGATGGCTGTAGTCGGAATGGGCCCAAAGGTAGCCAGCGGTATGCGTTATTCACCTTGACCCCAACTTGTGGGATTAACACCATCACCAGCAACAGCGCACTTGCCATTAAAAGATATGGCGCAACCTTCTCCCAATAGACCAGCGGGATATGTAGTACTGCAGCACCAATCCCGACACCAATACATGCATAGAGTGCCTGCCGCATTACAAAGTGCATTGGATTGAGGTCAAGTTTCACCGCTGTAGGCATTGATGCTGACGCCACCATCACCACACCAAAAAGCAGGAGTGAAATACTGACAGGAAAAAGAGAGGACGCCATTAAAGACTCACCCACTGACAGCCCCCGGTGGGATTGATAACGCTTTGGTTCGGCTTTCCTGCTCTTGAGTAGTCTACGCCTGAATATGTCGAGAGGGCTTTCCATCTAGACACATAGCGTAAACAGATAGTGCGTCACTATGAGTCGCTATAGCAGAATCAATAGTGTGGAAATAGTGTCAGGTCACTACACTCAAGCCATCAGTTACGATCAATGACTCATAACTCCGTTAGTGAGTAGCTGGTGCTTCGTCCACCACCAGGATCTTTCTGTAATGCACCACGCTCAATAAGGCTAAGGATATCTCGATAGGCGGTATCTTGTGAGCACTTGGCAATCTTGGCCCATTTAGATGTTGTGAGTTTTCCATCAAATCCGTCAAGCAATCGATTCAGCACTTTGATCTGTCGCTCATTCAGCGCTTCTGTTGCAAATCGCTCCCAGAAACGTGCTTTTTGGAGCACCTCCCCCAAAGTCTCCCGAGCACCATCAATAGCACGTCCAAGACAACCTAGAAACCACATCTGCCACTTTGTTACATCGAGCTCCCCTTTTTGGGTCCACTCCAGGATATCGTAGTAATCTTTATGCTCCAGGCGAATTTGCGCAGACATACTGTAGAAGCGCTGATCTTCTTTTTCTGACCGAGCAAGCGCCATGTCCGCAATTGCGCGTGCAATCCGACCATTGCCATCCTCAAATGGGTGAATCGTTAAGAACCACAGGTGAGCAAGCCCAGCGACAAGCAGCGGATCCATCTCTCCCGGTTGCTCAAACCATTGTAGAAATTTCTCCATTTCTGACTGCACGCTCTCTGCAGGTAGGGCCTCATAATGGACCTTCTCTCGACCGACTGGCCCGGAGACAACCTGCATGGGGCCATCATGGTCATCGCGCCAGCATCCAACACGAATCCTGCTCATTCCACTGCGGCCTGTTGGGAAGAGTGATGCATGCCATGCAAACAACCGCTCTTCGGTAAGCGGCTGTGTGCACTGTCCAGTTGCATCAAGCATCATCTCAACAATGCCTTCAACATTTCGGTCTGCCGGTATCATCCCGGCCACATCCATGCCCAGTCTGCGCGCAATGGATGAACGAACCTGCTGTGGCTCCAGATACTCTCCTTCAATCTCACTCGATTGAACGACATCCTCAGTTAAGGTCTGGAGATGAGCCTCGCTACGCAACTCAAAACCTAGCACTTCCATTTTTCCAAGCAGACGACCCTGTTCACGAGAAACAGCCGATAACAATCCAATCAGCTGTTTTTCATCCCAGTAAAATTCCGGCCACTCTTTAATTTCCCAAACGTACATCAGTCAATCTCCGCACTTTATGCTGAGATAATGATCTCTATTCTCCGCAAACGCAAGGATATTCTCATTATTTTGTGCGGATATTTTAGGGGCCACAAGAAAGATCTACTAACAGACCACGCACTTAAATCCTGTTGGTTACATTTGGCGAAGGTGAAACCAGAACATCTTGCTCATCGCGCTGCAATGATTGAATGCGAACAATTGCAGCCATCGATGCAATCCTCACCTTCTCGTCTGCATCTTTGGATCCCAATGCCATCTCATACAGTGTCATGGCCCGCTGCAGATCCTGCTCAACGTAGCGACCATGCTCATACATCTCTGCCAGATTGAAGTGAGAGTATGGGTTCCCTAGATCGGAGGAGATCCTGAACAGCAGATAGGCCATCTCCAGATCCACCTCAGTACCCAGTCCCCTTTCATACATCACGCCCAAATTACTCTGCGCTTTTGGGTCACATAGCAGTGCCATTTTCATTACCAATTTGAAGGCACCCGCTTCATCTCCTTTTTCCAGTAGATCCATGTACCCAACAATCTCTTGCTCTTTCTCCTCTTCTGCCGATACGGACATTGAAGATATAGCGACCATTAATGCAGTCACGACCAATAACAGCTGTCTCATTTTTCAAAACCTCCAATCTGTGGTTTCTATACCAAACCCTACAACACCATTGCGATATCTCATGTCGCATCTACGACCCCTCCTCACCGCTCTCATCCTCAATTGTCGATTGGCGACGATAGACAGGAATCACTCTTGATCGCCGCAGCCGATAGACATACTCCTGATAGACCTCTGGCAACGTGATGTTATGAGCTGAAAGGACTTGTGAAACTTCCAGCAACGCTGCATTCAGGCGCTCCATCTTCTCCCGGCGCTCTTTAGAGACATACTGCCCAGCAATGTAGTACTCCTCTTCATCCATGATTACGATCCATCAACCTGCAGCATGTATCAGTCATCGAACAGACTTAGCTGCCTCTCTTTGCGTCCAATAGGGGTAATCTCCAGCACAGCAACAAAAATCAGTGTGATGTACCCGACAGCAGCTAATGCCTGATCAGGGTTACTTCTCACGGCCTGTATCGTCAACATTGCAAACACCGCAATTGAGGTCAGTCCAAAGCGCATCTCTCTTCTCCTTTACGTAATGATTAATTGAAATTTTCGTTAGACACTTTGCATCATTAGATGAAGTCATCTTGATCTACCTGTCGCGTAGCCTCTACAACCAGCCTGAGGGGGCCACCAGATTGAATTGCATCAAACGGATAACAGGTGACCAGAAGTAGTCCTTCGCTCTCTTTATCAATCCATATCTGATCTTTTGATGTATCGACCACACGCATTGATGTCACCTGATAGCGGATACGCTCATGCGCTCTGGTGGATAGCTGTATGGGGTGTCCCACCTCAACGTGCCCCAGCACTTTGAAGTGGGTATCTCGATGCGCACTGATGACCTTCAATCCTTTCTCGTCAGGACGCACACCTTGTCGGCTCCACCCTGGCGCAAACGCGAGCGATGAACCGCTATCCCCTTCAAGCACAATGAATGACGATTTATGAAGGGGAAACGATATCTCAGCGATCGGCCAATGATCTGCGTACGGCCATGGCTTCACAGGCTTACCTGTAACGACACTGGCGCTCCAGGCTGACTCCAACAGGAGTTGCGCGACAACTGCCTTTCCTTGAATCCACACTCCCTCACCAAATAGGACCAAACCACTGACCAGAGAAATTGAAGCGAGCACTCTACGAATTCTCATCGGGCTAGACGATTTCTGCTTGGGTAGACGAGCAACAGAGAGAGCAGTAACAGCACGATACCAAGCAGCATCTTCAATGTGAGATCTGTTGAGGTAGAGGCCATTTTCAGAATCGTCGGATCACCCCCTTTGTCGATTACCTGCTGTTCGAGTTTTTTGAGGACATCAACAGATGTTACATCTACAGCCACCAAGCTCGTATATTGGCTAACGAGGTGATAACGGTGTGCTAGCTGAATCACTGCCGCACGCACATCCTCCTCACGCTCTCCAATCGCTTTACGATCCATCCAAGACTCAATCATTCGTCTGCCAAAAAGAGTGGCGACACCACCCTGCTTTGAGCCTCCTGACAACTTGATCTTCGCACTCCATGGCTGTCCGTTGAACCTCCCCTGAAGTGTTGCGTGATCAGGCAATTGCCCGGAACGGGTTGAGACGATGATTGGATCACCCATATAGAGATCAGGTATTTTTTCAGGAATCACTTGGAGTGACTGATCCTCTACTCCATCAAAGTGTATAGAGAGGTCTGTCAGTGCTGGCTGCTCCATCTTTATCAGCAACTGATCCATCTTCTCCTCAACCTCACTCGCATCACCAATATAGGTAAACGTTCCGCGACCGATCTCAGCAGCCTTGCGCATGAAATAGCTATTGGGTGCCCCACCAATACCTACAGTGAAAAGACGACGGTCCAGTATGTTGTGATGGATGAAATTAAACAGTTTCTCCTCATTGCCCACAGCACCATCAGTAATAAAGACAACCTGTCTTAGTCGGTCATCACTCCCGATAATGTTTTTTAGCAATGCAAGCGTAAGGGCAGACTGCATCTCTGTACCACCATCGGCATGAAGTCGGCGGATGTAATCTCGGGCCATCGCAATCGTCTGATCACTCGCCTCCCACGGTTCCTGAAAGAGCGCAGATGCCTCATCATCAAATTGAATGATGTTGAACCGGTCCTGAGGGGTCAGTCGCGTCATCGCCTTCTGAAGCGCCAGCTTTGCCTGATTGATCGAGGGCCCAGACATTGACCCTGATGTATCGATTACATAGGTGATCTCTCTTGGTTGGGGCTCAATGAATTCACTTTTTTCTGGGGGCATCACCATCAATAGGCCGTGGTGATCTGTACCACTACTGTTATCTGTAAAGAATGCCGCGCGGGGCTCATGCCCTGTCACAGGCAGCCACTGCAGGACGAAGTCATGTTTTGATTCGCGTTCAAATGGGTCCAGAGTGATGATTCTCTTATTTTGACCGTCTGCTGTTAAACTGATTCTGTGATAGCGGCTTTCCAGTTGCTTTATCGGGAATCCAACATTCAGATTGACCTGAAGGGATCGCATGGAGAGATTTTCATTTTTTTCCTCTTCGTTTCGCCCTTTACCACCCTGTACAGATTCGTTAGATGATTGTGCTCCCCACCCTTGGTTAATCTCGATAATTTCAGCAACTCCCCCTCCCAGCAGCATCTCCCGTGGGATATATCGTGGCGTAAATGCCATGGGGTATCGGATCTTAAAAATGCCATCACGCCACTCAAGTAACTGTTGGTATTCCAACCGTATCTCGACCACCTCCTCTGGCCCAATATTGGCCACATCAGTGGTAAATAGATTTGGGCGTACCTGCTCAACCAAACTCGCTTTCTTTCCGGACGCCTTAGCCTCTTCAAAGGTCTTTCTGGCTTGCTGTTTTTCCTGAATCACTCCCTCGATGATTCGTTCACCAATCACCATTTTTAGGTGATCCACTGCAGCATCTTCAGGAAGCGGAAATGCGTAAGTCCCATTGGTCCACCTCTGCCCAGGATTCTTGAATCGTTGCACCAGATGGGTACGGACAGTTGGACCTGTAACATTGATCACAACATCAGTTGATAGCATCTGAGCAAGCTGTCGACTCCCTTCTGTTGGGCCAGGCAACAGTAGTTCACCCCGTTTAACCTCATTGAGCCGAGCCATCTGCATTGAGGCAGATACATCGATCGAAACAAATGAAAGAAACCACCCCACCAACAAAGCCATTACTTTTGTATGCATCAACATCTCCCTTAACCGTTATCACTAAAAAGGCCCCTCATCCAATGAGGGGCAACAGGAGTACAACCATGAAACCTCAAGCAGAAAGAAGAAGAGGCACCTGCTTGATTGAGTCCATTACAGCAAACAGAAATGGCAAACCATTGCGCAAAAAGTGGTGGACTAGTGCCGAAGTACTGTCAAAGAAATGCGCCAGAAATGTGAAAAAAATGCGGTCGTCGTTTAGCGACATGATGTGTCGAATAGCAGATCTAAGATCAAATTCAGATATTCACCAACGGACCGGAGAAGCTCATGGCGCACCGCATTGCAGTTGTAGAGGATGACATCGACACCCTGGAAAATTACATCGACGCACT
>CAZKCT010000070.1:0-3058 GCA_964551545.1 uncultured Piscirickettsiaceae bacterium
GATATGCCACCTCCAGGCGACATGGGTGCAGGTCCAGCAGATGGTCCAATGGATCCAGGTATGGCACCACCTCCAGGCGATATGCCACCTCCAGGCGACATGGGTGCAGGCCCAGCAGATGGTCCAATGGACCCAGGCATGGCACCACCTCCAGGCGATATGCCACCTCCAGGCGACATGGGTGCAGGTCCAGCTGATGGTCCAATGGATCCAGGTATGGCACCACCTCCAGGTGACGCGCCAGCGACAGGCGCATGGGATCAGCCGTCTGAGGGGGATATGGGCGGTGACTTTGGTGACCTCGGCATGGCGCCACCGCCAGGAGATATGGGGATGGGGCCAGCAGATGGTGGAATGGAGCCACCACCCCCTCCAGGTGGAGAGGATCCATTCATGAGTGATCCGGGTGGTATGCCACCAGCTGGTGGTGAAATGCCTCCAGCGGATGACATGGCGGATATGTCCAATGCGTTGGATGGTGCGGTTGAGCCAGGTCCTGCGGATATGCCAGATGTGCCTGATGCAGACCATCCAGAAGGGATGGATATGCCAGATCCGGGTGGTATGCCAGAGGACCCAGGTTCTGACGTGATCTAACTGTCAGAGTCGATGGAAAAATGAAAACCCCTGCTAGTCAGGGGTTTTTTATGAGGATTGTTATAGAAACCCTCCAGATAACAGTTTGAAAAAGATCAATTTGTTTGCTTCTTTGGTTGGTTATGTCATGATCTCCGTTCAGTCGATGGGGTTGTTGGGGAGCAGCCACCCTGGATTAAACCAATAATTAGAAAAATAGAATCATTATGAATTCAGCCATTCGAAGTCTAGTACTGGCAGCGGGCCAACACGGTGTTGAGTTGAGTGCGGATCGTCTGATGCACGACTACTCATTGGAGGAGGAGCGGGAGACCGAGAGCGCCAAACTGATCCGGATTGCCAAGGAGAATCGTCTCAAGGCGCACCAGATTCGAGGAAAGTGGGAAGAGATTCCGAAATTGGGCTCTGCATTCCCAGTGATTGCCCGTTTGAGTAACGGCCGCAGTGTTGTCGTGGCCCGCTGGCAGGCGGATGAGGAGGGTAATGAGACTCTATCGGTATTGGACCCCTCGGCGGCACGCCCCAAGGTCGAGCTGATTTCGAAAGAGAAATTTGTTGCGGCCTGGAGTGGAGAGCTGATTCTGCTGCAGCGTCATATCCGTCTGATGGATGAGGATCAACCTTTTTCCAGACAGTGGATTATCAGAGAGTTCTTTAGTCAGAAGGCGATGGTGATCCAGGTCTTGGGGATCGCATTCCTGCTTCATATCTTCGGCTTCCTCCCCATCATCTACATCATGACGGTGCTGGATAAAGTGGTCAATTATGAGGCCTACTCCACGCTGGTCGTGATTGCGGTGGGGATCTCGGTGGCCCACCTTTTCAATGGGATTTTCAGTTATCTCAAGCAGTACATTGCGCTCTTCTTCACCAGCAAGATGGAGGTCAAGCTCAATAGTCAGGCCTTTACCAGCCTGATGGATCAATCGCTAGACTATTTCCACAAGAACGAGCCCTCCAAGGTGGTGAAGGTGGTTCAGCAGGTGGGGGCCATTCGTCAATTCTTGGTCGGCAAGTTGTTCGGCACCATGTTGGATTCCACGGCACTACTGGTTTTTGTGCCGATCTTGATCATGTTCAGCCCTATTCTGTTTGCAATCGTGCTGGTATTTGCCCTCCTAATTGCAGCCAATAACATGCTCTCTGCCAATCGACTCAAGGAGGCGATGAAAAGCGTTGGCGCGAGTGAGGCACAGAAGCAGTCGATCTTGATGAATTCAATCTCCGGCATTGAGACGGTGAAGTCATTGACGCTGGAGTCGGTGATGAAGAAGAGCTGGGAAGAGCACTCCACTAGCTCCACACTGGCCAATCTGGAGTTAGGGAAGATGAGCGCCCGATCTGCCCAGGTGAGTGCAACATTGCAGCAGATGATGACCGTTGTGGTGATCTTCGTGGGTGTGTTACTGGTATTTAGTGATGGTCTGAGTCCCGGTGTGTTAATTGGTGTCAACATGTTGGCTGGAAAGGCGACAGGTCCACTGGTGGCGCTGGTCTCGATGTCGACGGAGATCGAAAAATTCAATACGGCAGTGGAGCTGCTCGGTGGCATTCTCAATAAGCGCGGAGAGCGTCAACGTCAGGGCTCTGCACCACAAATCAAGGGGGAGATCCGTTTCTCGGACATCTCTTTTGCCTATAAAGAGGGGGAGCCAGTCATTTCTCACGCCTCCTTTACTGTTCCAGCGCGTCAAAAAGTAGGGCTGGTCGGCCCCTCGGGTTGTGGGAAATCGACGCTATTGCGGTTGGTGCAGGGGTTGATTCAACCCAGTGAGGGCAATATTTCAATTGATGGCGTCGATATGCGAACCATCGATATGCGTCACCTCCGCATCAACACCTCTCTAGTGAGTGCGGACAATACTTTCTTTACCGAGACCATTCGGGAGAACATTCTGCGCCCCATGCCGACGGCTCCGATGGAGCGGGTGATCTGGGCTTCGAAGATGGTTGCGCTGCATGATTCGGTGCAGGATCTGCCGGATGGGTATGAGACCAAGCTGGAAGAGGGGGGTGCCAATCTCTCGACTGGCCAGCGGCAGAAAATTGCACTGGCCCGAGCGCTGATCCGTAATCCGAAGATTCTGTTGTTGGATGAGGCGCTTTCCGGACTGGGGCTGGATGATGAAATCAGTATTCGTGACAACATGCCGGAGATTGCCAAGGGGAGAACCTTGATGATTGTGACGCACCATCTCTCGCAGGTGGTTGATTGTGATCGAATCATGGTGATGGACCAACAGGGAGAGGTCTGTGAACAGGGAACTCATCAGCAGCTGGTAGCGCATGGTGGAGTCTACACTGACCTGTGGAGCAAGGAGTTGATGTTGAGAGGAAGCCAGGAGGTTAAGGCATGAATCAGTCGACAACCCCGCAGAACCCGGATCAGAATGTTGGGCAACAGCAGCAACAGCAGCAACAGCAGCAACAGCAGCAACAGCAGCAACAGCAGCAACAGCAG
>CAZKCT010000070.1:3158-7656 GCA_964551545.1 uncultured Piscirickettsiaceae bacterium
CAGCAGCAACAGCAGCAACAGCGCCAACTGAATGAGCGTTCATTGGCGCCGGGTGAGTTCCTCTTCCAGGAGAATGATCCGGGAGATTATGGTTATGTCATCGTTTCGGGAACCATTGAGATATGCAAGATCACCGATGGCAAGCACACCACGCTAGTGGAGTTGGGAGAGGGTGCGCTATTTGGTGAGATGGCGATCATTGATCGACAGCCTCGTAGTGCGGCGGCTCGCGCCAAGAGTGATGCGGTGGTGCGTGAGGTCGATGAACGCGCGCTGATGGCGCACTTCACTAAGACCCCAGAGCTGGCGATGCGGATGATGAAGCAACTCTCCGGTTACGTCCGCACCTCCAATCAGGCGCTGGAGAAGGATGTCTTTGAATCCAGCGGTACAGAGACGAAGGAAGAGAGGCCGGAAGATGCGCTTGAAAAACTGAGCCAGAGTAGCGCAGATAATGAGTTCATCATTAATGCCTTCCAAAGTCCGGTGGACTCGATTGTTAAAAGCAAATTGCCACCCGTGGTGCGGGTGACCCTCTGGAGTGGCTTCCTATTGGTGGCAGCCTTTGTCCTCTGGGCCAGCCTTTCGATCATCGATACGACGGTCTCGGCGAGTGGCAAGATCACCACCACGGTGCCAAAGATTGCGGTGCAGTCAGGGGAAAGTTCCACCGTAAAAGAGATCCATGTCTCCCCGGGGCAGGTGGTGAAAGAGGGCGAGGTGTTGATCACGCTGGATCCAACACTCTCCGATGCTGACTATGCCAAGATGAAACTGGATGTGGATGAAAATCTGGCTCTGATTGAACGTCTGCAGCTGGAGAAAGGCAGCGCTCCCTTGAGTGCGGTCAGTCAACTGGATCATCCGCTGCAGCGGGATATTTTCCGTAATCGCTGGCAGGAGCATTCAGCCAAACTGATCTCGATTGATCTAGGGGTTGAGAAGGCGAAGTCCTCGTTGGAGACCACGCAGAGTAGTCTTCATCTTGCCCGGTTGGGGTTGGAGGAGGCCAAGCATAATTATGCCAAACAGGAGCGTTTGGTCCGTGAGGAGATTCTCTCCGAGACGGCATTGAAGGAGGAGCAGTTCAAGGTCGACAAGGCGGTAGGTGCGGTGACCAATGCCGAGATCTCTCTGAAGATGTCGCAGGGAGACCTGGATACCAAGCAGTCGGACCGAAAGAGCTTTCTCAATGGGTGGTTCAAGCAGATCAATGAAGAGCTCTCCGGTGCTGTAACTCAACGGGATACCAAACGAGAGGAGTTGATCAAGATGGAGCACCAGCGTGCCAACATTCAGGTGATTGCTCCTGCAGATGGTGTAGTGCTGGAGTTAGAAGATATCTTTGTTGGTGCGATTATCAGCTCGGGGCAGGCGGTGATGACGCTGGTGCCGGTCGATGTGCCATTAACCATCGAGATGGATATAGAACCCAAAGATATCAGCAATATCGTGATTGGAAATGAGGTCTCTGCCAAGTTGAGCGCACTGCCGTTTCAGAAACATGGGGATCTGACAGCGAAGGTCTCTTTTGTTTCGGAAGATACGGTGGACCAATCGATTAATGGAGAATCCGGTTCCTTCTATCGTGCTCGGGCAGATATTGCCTCCAATAACCTGAAGAAAGTACCAGACAACTTCCGTCTGGTTCCCGGCATGCAGCTGAATGGAGATATTCGTGTGGCCAAGCGAAGAGTGATAACCTACTTCCTCTATCCGGTCATCAAGACCATCGAGACCAGCTTTACCGAGCCATAAAACAGAGAGCAAGGGCGTTCAGTTGATGAGAAAAATTGTTACCATGCTGCTGTCAGTGATTGCGGTCTTCGCTGCTATAGAGGTGCGGGCAGAGAGCTATACTCTGGACGCTCTGATGGATGCAACGTTGACGCGTAACCCTGCAATTCGCATTGCGGAAGAGGGGGTGGTGCAGAAGCGACTGGCGCTGGAGAAAGAGGTCATCTCTCAGAACCCCGCCTCGGTGACACTGAGTGGTTCAGCCTCAGAGACGGTGCCTGATCTACTGGGCGGAACGAGCACCTCGAGCTCTCGTCGTGTTGGTGCTGGTTCAACAACGTTGACCTTGAGTAAAACCCTTTACCAATACAAGGGAGGCTCACTGAGTGCCAGTGAGCGCAAGGCTCAGCATAATCTCAAGAAGGCTGAGCTGGCGTTGGAACGCAAGCGCCAGTTGCTGAGGAAACAGGTGCAGCACGCCTATTTTGATTTGCTGAAGGCGAAGGCCAGCCAGCAGGAGGATGAGGCGGCACTGGAGCGCCTGCATGAACACGCCCGGATTTCTGAAATCTTCTATGAGCAGGGCAGTGTTTGGAAGAATGATGTGCTGCAGTCTGCAGTCAAAATTGCACAGGGTGAGAAGAAGCTGATCGTCTCAAAAAATAGTGTTAAAAAGTCGGAGGCGACGCTCAATCAGTTGATGGACCGGAAAATTCAGAGTCAACTCGAGGTGGTTGGCGATCTTGACTATCCGCAATTGGGTTGGGGGTGGGAGATAATTGAGCAACAGCTTGAACAGCGTAACCACCCAGATTTGCGAACCGCGATGCTGGATCAGCAGATCGCTTCTGCCGATGTGGCGATCAAGAAGGCGGCTCAGTCTCCAGAACTCGCACTGACTAGCAGTTATACTCAGGACTATGACTTCACTAACGGGGGGCCGAGTAGTGAAGATCTGGCACTTTCGCTCTCCCTCTCTTGGGACTTATGGGACTCCGGCAGCACAGGAAAGGATCTTGCGACCTCACGCTCCGCCCACCTGAAGTCAGGCATCCAGCTCCACGAAAAGGAGCAGACCATCCTTCTTGCCGTTCGCAATAGCTGGTACAGCCTGCAAGAGGCAGAGGACCAGGTGGAGGTGCTGCAGCAGGCGCTGGAGAATGCCAAAGAGAACTACCGGGTCAATCAGGTACGCTATCAAGAGCAGCTAGGCTCCGCTAATGATCTGCTCTCTGCACAGGATATGCTCTCCAGCTCAAGAAAGGACTGGCTCTCTGCGTTGGCGCAACTCAGTAAGGCGCGCTACTCTCTGCAGTATGAGCTAGGAGTGAATGACCTCGATTTTTAAGAGTCGTGCTGGGTGTGTCGTAGTGCCAACGGGGTGGATTCTATTCTAGCGCTCTCTTAGTGCGTTCTGCTGGGTCTTTAATAGTGGCTTGAGTAGATAATCAAGCACGGTCTTCTGGCCGGTCAGAATTTCAACCGTTGCGATCATGCCGGGGATGATCGGCAGCTTTTCTCCATTAGCAAAGAGATGTTGATCATGGGTTCGAAGGTGGATCAAGTAGAAAGGATCACCGCCCCGGTTCTGAATGGTATCGGCACTGATATGCTCGACAGTTGCCGACAACCCACCATAGATTGTTGAGTCATAGGCGGTGAGCTTGATGTTGGCGGATTGTCCTGGATGAAGAAAGGCAATGTCTGCAGGCCGAATCTGGGCCTCAACCAATAGCTGCTTCTCTTCAGGGACAATCTCCATGATCTCGAATCCGGGCTGGATAATCCCACCGATGGTTTGGGTGTTGATCTGTTTGATGGTGCCAATGACTGGAGAGCGAATCTCGGTTCGTTGCAGCCGATCGTTGAGGGTGGGCAGCGTTTCTTGCAGTTGAGCAAAGGCTGCGCGGCTCTCATTGAGCTCATTTTGAGCACGCGCTTGAAAGGAGGCCCGCTCTCGATGAATCTGCTGCTGGGTCTCCTTGATCACGCTTTCCAGGCGAGGAGCGGATGCCAGTCTGCGATTGAGCTCTCCCTCAATATGCGCGACCTCTCGCTCTAGTCGTACCAGCTCAATTTCAGGAAGGATCCCTTTTTTTGTGAGAGGACGAGCAATAGAAAGCTCTTTTTTTCCTAATTGAAATTGTGTTTTTAGCCCTTCAATGGTGGTTCCCAGCTCGCGTAATTCATGTTGTTGTTGGTTGCGCTGGTTGTTGAGAACCTCAATTGCAGAATTCAGTGCTTCTCTTCTTGATTGAAGTAGCTGTCTTTCGCTGTTGATGAAGTCGGGTCGCTCCGTCTGGACCCCAGAAGGGGGGATGAAAGGAGTGTTGGTTGCCTCGCTACGGAGACGTTCCATCTTGGCTGAAAGGTTCAGTTGCTCGGTGCGCACTTCCTGTAAATTGGCCGAGAACTGGGTGTGATCAAGTTGTATCAGAAGTTGATTCTCGTTGACACGGTCTCCCTCCTTGACCAAGATTTCTGCGACAATCCCCCCTTCCAGATTCTGTATGATCTGAGTTTTACTCGATGGGATGATTCGTCCCTTTCCGCGGGTGACCTCGTCAAGCGTTGCGTTGTATGCCCAGTAGCTGATGGAGGCAAAGGCCAACACAATCACGAGTAGCAGTAGGTGGAAAGAGAGGGCTGTTCCGCTCTTGGTGCTTTCAATCCAGGCTTGGTATGGGGAGATTCTGAACATGAGGCCTCGAAAAGGCGAAATTGTTGAGATGAGTGAATTACTTTACGGATCTTAATATAC
>CAZKCT010000071.1:0-5227 GCA_964551545.1 uncultured Piscirickettsiaceae bacterium
AATCGTACCTACGTTTACGTGCGGTTTCGTTCTCTCAAACTTTTCCTTAGACATCTCTTCAACTCCCAACTAAGTGAATCAATTAATAACAAAAAACAACTTCTAAACAACAAATCTGGAGCTCATAACCGGATTTGAACCGGTGACCTCTTCCTTACCAAGGAAGTGCTCTACCGACTGAGCTATATGAGCCTATATTTTGCTCAACATTCAAGGTCATTCAACCCCAAAAAACTGGAGCGGGTGATGGGGATCGAACCCACATAATCAGCTTGGAAGGCTGAAGTTCTACCATTGAACTACACCCGCTGAACAACCTTACTTAAATGGACTCAATCGTCCAACACTACCCATCTTCACTAAAACTGGTGGAGGGGGGTGGATTCGAACCACCGAAGGCGGAGCCAGCAGATTTACAGTCTGCCCCCTTTGGCCACTCGGGAACCCCTCCGAAAAATCAAAGAGGCGGTATTTTCCGGGTCTGCTCCTCTTATGTCAACCGGTATCCGCCGATATTTTAAGAAAAAGTGGACTTTTTCTTAACTCTCTTCCGATCCACTACTGCGGATCTCATAGTCATAACTCACCTCGACTGCGGCCTTGAGCATATGAGAGACCGAGCAGTACTTGTCCGCCGACATCTCCACCGCCCGTTTCACCTGTTTCTCATCCAGCCCATCGCCGACAATCACATAGTGAAGATGAATCTTGTCAAACACCTTGGGAATCTCTTCAACCCGATTCCCTTCCGCCTCAATCCAGCAATCCTCCAGAGGTTGGCGCGCCCGGTTGAGGATAAAAACCACATCCATGGCAGTACATCCACCAGCCGCCAGCAGCACCATCTCCATCGGACGCATCCCGGTATTGCGCCCTCCCACCTGTGGCGCACCATCCATCACCAGGGAGTGACCACTCCCAGTCTCTCCAACAAATTGCATTCCGCTGGTCCAGCGAACGGTTGATGTCATCGTTGCCATGATCCTCTCCTCACGCTTAATAAAATAGTTCTTTCAAATGGTTGCCTGGGTTTTCAGCACGCATAAAGGCCTCGCCTACCAGGAATGCGTTGACTCGGTGGTCGCGCATCAGCTGCACATCCTGCTGCTGATGGATCCCACTCTCGGTCACCACAATGGTCTCTTCCGGGATCGACTCCAGCAGATCAAGCGTGGTCTGCAGTGAGGTCTCGAAAGTACGCAGATTACGGTTATTGATTCCCATCAGAGGCAATCCCAGTGGAAGCGCCCGATCCAGCTCGTCACGGTCATGCACCTCGACCAGTACATCCATCCCCAACTCCTGTGCCAGCCCACAGAGATCCTCCATCTGAGCATCCTCCAAGGCCGCAACAATCAACAGGATACAATCCGCATCAATCGCCCGCGCCTCGTAGACCTGATAGGGATCGACAATGAAGTCCTTGCGAATCACCGGCAACTCACAGGCGGCTCGCGCCTCCATCAGATACTGCTCATGCCCCTGAAAGAAGTCGCGATCAGTAAGAATCGAGAGACAGGCCGCCCCTCCCTGCTGATAACTGGCTGCAATCTCTGCCGGAACAAAATTCTCCCGCAACAACCCCTTGCTGGGCGAGGCTTTTTTGATCTCCGCAATAACTGCGGGGTCTCCCGCCGCAATCCGTGCCCGCATCGAATCGACAAAACCACGCACCGGATCGGCATCGGCCGCTCTGGAACGCTGCTCCTGCAGGGAAGACTTTGATGAACGCGCTGCAATCTCCTGCTGCTTGCGATCGAGAATCTTGACCAGAATATCGGGAGAGTTACTCATAACTTTGCTGAAGTTTGCCGGCTACTGCTGAGAACAGGTGACCAACGCGTCCAATTTTGCACTCGCCTCGCCAGAGGCCATCACCGCCTGCGCCTTCTCTACCCCCGCCGCCAGTGAGTCGGTCAAGCCAGCCACATAGATGGCTGCACCCGCATTGAGAGCCACAATATCACTCGCCGCCCCCTTCTGGTTCTCCAGTACCCCTCGAACCATTGCCAGACTCTCTTGCGCATTATTGACAGCCAGCGTCTCCAGCGAGGCGGTCGCCATCCCAAACTGCCCGGGATTGATGGTGTAGGTCGTCACTTCACCATCCCTCAATTCCGCCACCAATGTCTCTCCACCAATGGTGATCTCATCCAGCCCATCACTGCCGTGAACCACCATCACATGGCGACTGCCCAACTGCTTCAGCACCTGAGCCAACGGCTCCACCCAGCCCCGATCAAAGACCCCAATCACCTGATTGGGCGCACCTGCCGGATTGGTCAGCGGCCCCAACAGATTAAAGATCGTCCGAACCGCCATCTCCTTGCGCGGCCCAATGGCGTGCTTCATTGCACTGTGGTGCATCGGCGCAAACATGAAACCGACCCCTACCGCCTCAATACAGCTTGCCACCTGTTCGGGCGTAATATCCAATTTCACACCCGCCGCCTCCAGCAGATCGGCACTGCCCGAGCTACTGGAGATGGAGCGATTGCCATGTTTGGCCACCTGCCCCCCCGCTGCAGCAATCACAAAGGTTGAGGCAGTCGAAATATTGAAAGTCTTGGCGCCATCCCCCCCGGTACCACAACAATCCACCATATAATCACCCGAAACCTCAACCGGCGCGGCCAACTCACGCATCACCGAAGCGGCAGCGGCAATCTCATCGACCGTCTCCCCCTTCATCCGCAACCCAATCAGGAAGCCGCCAATCTGGGCCGGGGTTGCCTCACCGGTCATGATGGTACGCATCACCGACTGCATTTCCTCTCGGCTCAAATCAATCTGCTCGATCACTGCCGCAATGGCCGCCTGAATCTCCATCCTCATCTCTCCTCTATAAACACTCTTATCGCTATCGCTTCAAAAAATTATCCAGCAGCGCATGCCCCTCTGCAGTCAGGATGGACTCCGGGTGAAACTGCACCCCCTCCACATCCAGTGTCTTGTGGCGCACACCCATAATTTCATCCATCGAGCCATTCGCCTTCTCAGTCCACGATGTAATCTCGAAACAGTCTGGCAGGCTCTCTTTATCAATCACCAATGAGTGATAACGGGTCGCCTCCATCGGCTTGGAGAGCCCCTTGAAAACCCCGCCATCACGATGATGAATCATTGAGGTCTTGCCATGCATGATCTCCCCGGCATGGACAATTTTCCCTCCAAAGGCCTGACCAATGGTCTGGTGCCCCAGACAGACGCCAAGAATCGGTAGCTCACCCGCCATCTGCTCGGCCACCTCCAGTGAGATACCCGCCTCATTGGGGGTACAGGGACCGGGCGAAAGCACAATTCGCTCTGGCTGCAATGCGCGAATCTGATCCAGTGTAATCTGGTCATTACGATGCACCGCCACCTCAGCCCCCAGCTCACCAAAATATTGGACCAGGTTATAGGTAAAGGAGTCGTAATTGTCGATCATCAACAACATGAGGGGCTACTACTTCCAATCAATCTGAGAAGCGAAGGATGGTACCAAACTCCGCCCTCAAGTGGGCAACAACCTACTGAACAGGTGTTGCTGGCTTGGCCGCTGCCTCCCGGCCAATCTGGGTGTGGTAAACCTGTCGATACTCTCCGATCATCTGCTCCCGATGCGCCTCTTCGACGCCAATATCAGCAAGCGCCATCCGTGCCAACTCCAGGCTGGCCTCCATATTTTCGGAAACGACGTCGGAGGCCCCCACCTTTCGCAGGTTGAGACACTGCTCCAGACTATGGCCACGCGCATAGAGGTTGACGCTGGGGTAGGTTTCCCGCAGAAACTGCACCAACTCTTCCGCCGCCTTGGGGTCGTTGATGGTAACAATGACCGCCTGCGCCTCCTCCACGCCCGCTGCCCTCAGTAGCTCATGGTTATGCACATCCCCAAAGTAGACCGGGTGATCCCTGCGCCGCCCCTGATCAACCACGGTGACATCGCTATCCAGCGCCACAAAGGGGTGATCCGCCATGCGCAGGATCTCTCCAATACGTGTACCGACCCGGCCAAAGCCGACCAGAATCACCGGTGCAGCAACCGGCTTCTCGATAACCTGCTGACTTTGCAGTGTGACTGCTGCGGGGCGCCTGGCGAGCCGCTGCGCCCAGAAGGCGAGCAGTGGCGTGGCCAACATACTGAGCAGCACAATCAACAATAACTGCTCAAATAGCCAGCTCTCCAGCAGCGCGGACTGGTGGGCCAGCGAGAAGAGCACCAATGCAAACTCTCCACTCTGCGCCAGCACCAGTGCTACCGCCCCACTCTGCTCCCGTTTCAATCCGTAGAGGCGGGCAACGGGGTAGAGCGTGGCTACTTTGACCGCAATCAACAGCAGCACCAGCCCCAGCGAGAGCAGTGGTTTCTGCAGCAGCAGACCGAGATTGAGGGACATCCCCATCGACATGAAGAAGAGCCCCAGAAAGAGCCCGCGAAAGGGGTGAATCTCGGCCATCACTTGATGCCGGTAGGCGGACCCGGAGAGCAGCAACCCCGCCATGAAGGCCCCCATCGCCATCGATAATCCGATATGCTCGGTCACCAGCGCAGCACCCAGCACAATCACCACTGCGGTTGCGGTAAATATCTCGGAACTCCTCGCCAGGGCGATGCGGTGCAGTACGGGTTGCAGCAGATAGCGCCCGGCTAAAACAACAAAGCCGAGAATCAACAGGGATTCCAGCAGCGCCAGACCAATATCGGCCCCAACACTCAACTCCGGCATCGCCAGCAGTGGCACCAACGCCAACAGTGGAACAACTGCCAGATCCTGCAGCAGCAGAATGGCAAAGGAGGTGCGGCCATAGACGGAGTTGAGACACTTGTTCTCCGTTAACAGCTGCAACACAAAAGCGGTTGAGGAGAGCGCCAGCGCCAACCCGATTAGAACCGAGGCCTTCAGCGGCAGTCCAAAAAAGAGGTGAGTGATCGCAATCAACAACACTCCGGTCGCCAACACCTGCGCACTTCCCAATCCGAAGACCAGACGGCGAATCTGCCACAGTAGCGCGGGCTTGAGCTCAATGCCAATGACAAAGAGCAGCAGCACCACGCCAATCTCGGCAAAATGGCCAATCTCATCGGCATTGGTCATCAACCCCAGCCCGGCAGGGCCCACCAGACCACCAGCAATGAGGAACCCGGGAACCGCCCCCAGACGGCTCCACTGCGCCAGTGGCACCAGCACCACGGCCGCCACCAACAGAATCACAAGATCAAGCAGGTGACCGGAAACCATTA
>CAZKCT010000071.1:5327-7006 GCA_964551545.1 uncultured Piscirickettsiaceae bacterium
CCAAAAAGAGCTGATCAACCTGGGACTTGGTCACCGGAATGGTATCGAGATACTGATAGAGGGCATCATGAACCAATGAGGCATGATAGGTATAGGGAAGTCCGGTACGGTAGTCAACATGACCATCTGGCACCCCAATAATCGCCAGATTGAGCAGGCTTCGCTTTGGGGTACAACCATCCCATGCATACCCCTGCTGATTGGCCTTGATGGTAATCTCCCCAGACAGACCGATCCGCAGCCACTCTGCCTCAAATGGCTGCGCCAGCCGCCATCCGCTCTCTTTGTAGGTGTAATCCTCATGGATCACATAGAGATAGGGGAAATTTCCACTCCGTTGACGGGTTCTCGGCTGGGGTGCGGAGGCCGAAGCGTTAGTCAAGGCCACCCTCTGCCATCTCCACCGCACGGAAGACGGCGCGCCCTTTGTTCATGGTCTCTTTCCACTCCAGCCTGGGAATGGAGTCGTGAACAATGCCAGCACCGGCCTGAATGTGAAGCTCCCCATTCTTGATCACTGCCGTGCGAATGGCGATGGCGGTATCCATATTGCCGTTCCAACCGATATAGCCCACCGCACCGGCGTAGATGCCGCGTTTGACCGGCTCCAGTTCGTCGATAATCTCCATCGCCCGAATCTTGGGCGCACCACTGACGGTACCCGCCGGGAAGGTGGCACGTAGCGCGTCCATTGCGCTCATCTCTGGTTTCAGCTTTCCGGTGACATTGGAGACGATGTGCATCACATGAGAGTAACGCTCGATCTTCATCTTCTCCGTCAGCTCGACGCTCCCGGTCTCGGCAACCCGCCCCACATCATTACGCCCGAGATCAATCAACATCAGATGCTCTGCCAGCTCTTTTGGATCTTCCAGCAACTCTTTCTCCAGCGCCAGATCCTCGGCCTCGGTATGGCCGCGACGACGGGTACCGGCGATGGGACGTACCGTCACCTCACCATCTTCCACACGAGTCAGAATCTCTGGCGAGGAGCCCACCACATGGAAGTCCTCCAGATCAAGATAGAACATGTAGGGCGAGGGGTTGAGGGTACGCAAGGCACGATAGAGATTGAGTGGCCGCGCCTGAAACGGGATCGAGAGACGCTGCGAAATGACCACCTGCATCACATCCCCTTCGACGATGTATGCCTTGATCCGCTCGACCGCAGCCTCAAAGCGCTCCTGGGTAAACCCGGAGACAAAGTCAGACTCTGCAATGGTGCGATTGGGGGTATTCTCCAGCGGCTTTACCGGCTGGTTAAGCTGCGCACTGATCTGATCCAGTCGCTGCTGCCCCAGCTCCAGCGCGTTCTCGGTCGCAGGATCGACATGGATAACGATATGGAGCTTGCCGCTGAGGTTATCAAAGACCAACACCTCTTCCGAGACCATCAAAATAATGTCGGGATTACCGAGTGGATCTGCCTCTGGAATTTCCGTGAGCCGCTCTTCGATCAAGCGCACCGTATCGTAACCGAAACAACCAACCAGACCACCGGTGAAACGGGGAAACCCCTCACACAACGCCACATCAAACTGCTGGCGATAGTGCTCAATCCACTCTAACGGATCATCAACATGAATCGACTCGATCTCGACACCATCCGCTTCAATGGTAATCTGCTTGCCTCGCACCCGTAGAATGGTCTTTGCTGGCAGACCAATGATGGAGTAGCG
>CAZKCT010000072.1:0-6540 GCA_964551545.1 uncultured Piscirickettsiaceae bacterium
CCGCCCGAGACAAAGATCACCGGAATATTGAGCCGCAATGAGGCGTTGAGCATTCCCGGCGTGATCTTGTCACAGTTGGAAATACAGACCATCGCATCAGCACAGTGGGCATTAACCATATACTCGACCGAATCAGCGATAATCTCTCGTGAAGGGAGACTGTAGAGCATGCCACCATGCCCCATCGCAATGCCATCATCCACCGCGATGGTATTCATCTCTTTGGCTACACCCCCTGCTTTCTCAATCTCTCGGGCCACCAACTGCCCCATATCCTTGAGATGGACGTGACCAGGGACAAACTGGGTAAAGGAGTTGACCACCGCAATGATCGGTTTATCGAAATCCTCGTTCTTCATACCGGTGGCGCGCCACAAGGAGCGTGCTCCCGCCATATTTCTGCCATGGGTGGTGGTTCTGGAACGATATTCAGGCATCGGTCAACACTCCTGTGTCTGGTAAAATGGCCTAGGAATCCTAGTTATAAAAACCGAAGAGTATACCTTTCCCCTCCAATGAGCACAGCACAGCCCAACAAAAAACCACAGCCCAATCCACACCCCAACGTGGGATTGTTACGCCGCCTGTTCGCCATGTTCTACGACAGCATCCTGCTTCTGGCCCTGCTCTTTTTTGCTGCAGCGATTGGCACCTTATTCACCGATGGCGAGGCTACCAACCCCGGTAATCCATTGATGACCACCTGGCTCTTCTTCGTCAGCTTCTTCTATTTTGCCTGGCCCTGGATGAATACCGGCCAGACCCTGGGTATGAAAACCTGGCGCATCCGCCTTGAACGGGCTGATGGAAAACCGCTCACCTTGTGGCATATATTGCTGCGCTTTATTGTCGCCATTCCCTCCATCGGCATTGGTGGGCTGGGACTCTTCTACATGCTTATTGATGAGGATAAGTTGGCACTGCATGACAAATTCTCCGAGACCCGTCTGGTCGACCTTAAACAGCAGAAACAGTGATCCAGATTTCTCAGCGTAGTCGAATCCTGATCGCCCTCGGCGCGATCAACGCCCTGCTTGCGGTCGCACTGGGTGCGTTTGGCGCCCATGGTCTACAGGAAACATTAACCCCAAAAGCACTGCAGACCTGGCATACCGGCGTTGACTACCACGGTTTTCATTCACTGGGGTTGATCTTGATCGGTCTCCTGGTGACCACTGCACCCCATGCGGCCCGCGCAGGCTGGTGGCTACTGGCCGGCATTCTGCTCTTCTCCGGAAGCCTCTATCTATTGGCACTGACGGGCGTGACAGTAGTTGGGATCATCACCCCTATTGGTGGCCTCTGTTTTCTGATCGGCTGGGGCCTGTTGGCGTGGAGTTTCAGGAGAGAAGATGAACATCTGGGTTGATGCCGATGCCTGTCCCGTGGTGATCAAGGAGATCCTATTCCGGGTTGCCGATCGCACAAAGATCCCAGTCACACTAGTGGCCAATCAGTTTATCCGCACACCACGCTCTCCCAACATCTCTTTTCTACAGGTCTCCGCCGGATTTGACGTCGCCGATAACGAAATCGTTAAACGGATGGAGGCAGGCGATCTGGTGGTCACTGCAGATATTCCACTGGCTGCAGATGCTATCGAAAAAGGCGGGCAGGCCATTAGCCCTCGAGGCGAGCACTACACTCCCAGCAACATCAAGGCGCGCCTCAGTATGCGGGACTTCATGGATACACTACGCTCCAGTGGCGTCGATACCGGTGGCCCTGCCGCATTGAATCAGAATGATCGACAGGCCTTCGCTAATCTACTCAATAAACTGGTGACCCGGTTTTTAGCCCGTAAACAGTAGTCGCTAACAGGTAAGTCTCTTCCCAACAGAGGGCCAGCGGTACCACCCTACTTCAGCAGTTTTGCAGTAAATCTACGTCCCTTGATCTTCCCTTTTCGCAATCGATTAGCAGCCTTCTCTGCCTGCTCCCGTTCAACAGCGACATAGCTCTGCCGTTCATAAAGATCAATTTTTCCCACCGCCTTGCCATGGATCCCCGCATCTCCAGTGAGCGCCCCCAATAGGTCCCCCGCACGCACCTTATCCCGCTTTCCACCACCAATCAGTAGTGTTTGGTTCTTCGCTTGCAGTGAATAGTCCGACACCAGTGGCAACGCACTGATAAGCCCAAAACGGCGGTTACCATTCTGGTATCGCTCTGCAGCCAAAGATTCACGGGGGGACATCAGTGTCACCGCCACACCACGCTCTCCAGCCCGACCAGTTCGGCCAATGCGGTGAATATAGGTCTCTTCATCCTGCGGCAGATCAAAATTGACCACCATGTCCAGTGCCTTGATATCCAGACCACGCGCTGCCACATCGGTGGCGACCAGTACGGAGCAACTCCCATTGGAAAACTGCACCAGCACATCGGTACGCTGCGTCTGCTCCAAATCCCCGTGAAGCGCCAATGCGTCTACCCCCTGTTTTTGCAGCGATGCCGCAATCTCCCGTGCGCCTTGCTTGGTATTGCTGAAGAGCATCACGTTTTGTGGTTTATGAGATGCAAGCACCTGCAGCAGCGCCGTTCGTTTCTGCTTGGGCTGCACCTCATAGAAAATTTCTTCAATCGGATTATCTACTTCTCTCTCCCCGCCATTCACAAAGGTCGCACTGCGCTGCACCGCATCACTCAGAGATTCAATCTCTTCGGGATAAGTGGCCGAAAAGAGAAGGGTTTGACGCTGCTTCGGAGCATAGGCAATCACCTCCTCAATCTCTTCGATAAATCCCATATCCAGCATCCGGTCGGCCTCATCCAGCACCAACATCTTCAAGTGATCCAGCACCAGGGACCCCTGTTTCAGATGCTTTAGCACACGACCCGGTGTTCCCACCACGACATGAACACCATGGCGCAGAGAGCCCAGCTGCGGCCCAAAGGGGACGCCTCCCGACAGTGTCAGTATCTTGGTGTTCTCACTCATTCGCGCCAAACGACGCAGCTCCTTCGCCACCTGATCCGCCAGCTCCCGGGTTGGACAGAGTACCAACGACTGCACCCGAAACTGCTTGCCCTCAAGCCGCTGCAACAGCCCCAAACCAAATGCAGCCGTCTTCCCGCTCCCCGTCTTGGCCTGCGCAATCAGGTCCTTCCCCTGCAGGATCTCTGGCAAACTCGCGGCCTGGATCGGGGTCATCTCGACCATCCCGATCTCCCCCAGGTTATGCAGGGTGGTTTTCGAGAGGGGCAGTGTAGAAAAGCTGGAATTCGTCATAGACAGTCCTGAATGGAAAACAGAAACGGGGCTGTGGATGATACAGCAGCACTCGATCCTGTGACGGCTCATGATCCTGATCACATCAGAATATCGAAATCAGGGGCATACCGAGTAGCTCCATCCATTTTTTATGTACAATGGAGCAGTAACCATTCAAACAACAAGGATGTTCAACGATGGCCAAAGTACATGAGGTAATGACCCCTTCTCCACTGATGGTTCAGGCTAACGCATCACTCTATGATGCACGCCGAGTCATGTCTGAGAACCATGTCCGTCATCTTCCCGTCTGCAATGAACAGGGCGAACTGGTAGGACTCTTCACCCAGCGAGATCTGCTGGCCTGCACAGTATCGGTACTGGCGGAGGTGGATCAGCAGGCACAGAATGAGCTCGAACAGGGCATTCCGGTGCGTGAGGTAATGACCACCGATATTGCCTGCGTACAGCAATACTCCAACGTCATTGAGGCCGCAGACTACTTCCTCGAACACAACCATAGCTGCCTTCCTGTACTGGAAGGGGATCAGCTGGTGGGAATTCTGACTGAGGTGGACTTTATCAAGCTCAGCAAAAACCTCCTCAGCTAGTGCCCCAGAATCTGTACTTCAAAATCTGAAAGCCCCGCAATTGCGGGGCTTTTTATTTATTTTAGTCCAGTACGTGGGAGACCAGCCCGTCGGCAAGCTTGGGCTCGAACCAGGTCGATTTCGGTGGCATCACCTCATTGGCATCTGCCACATCCATCAGCGCCTCCATCGTCGTCGGGTAGAGACTGAAGGCAACCTCCATCTCACCGGAATCGACGCGCTTCTCCAGCTCGCCGAGACCACGCATCCCGCCAACAAAGTCGATTCGATCATCGCGGCGAGGATCACTGATCCCCAGCAGCGGCTCAATCAGGTTGCCATGCAACAGACTAACATCGAGTGAGGCGACCGGATCATCATCCGGCACCAGCTCTGGATGAATGTCGAGCCGGTACCACTGCCCCTTCACATACATCCCGAACTGAGTAGGCTTCTCCGGGCGCACCGCCTCTGCACTCATATTGACATCAAATGAGGCTGCTGCATGTGCCAGCAGCTCATCCGCAGAGAGTCCATTGAGCTCACGCACGACTCGATTGTAGTCCAGAATCTTCATCTCATCATGGGCGAAAGCAACCGAGAGGAAGTACTGCGCACTCTCATTGCCATTCTCTTTGGCCACCCGTGATGCCGAAGCAGATCGGTGGTGACCATCGGCAATATAGAGCGCATCCGTCGCATCAAAGATCTGGTTGAGCTGCTCAATCTGGGCATCATCATCCAATACCCAAAGGGTATGGCCAATCCCATCATCAGCGGTCAGGTCATAGACAGGTGCTCCTGCAGCCACCGCATCGATGATCGCTTTCACTGCATCATCCGCACGATAGGTCAGCAATACCGGCCCGGTCTGCGCATTGAGTGCGGTAATCTGACGGACTCGATCATCCTCTTTCACCGGACGCGTAAACTCATGTTTACGCACGCGATTGATGTCATAGGCGGCAACCGAGGAACCAAACACCAACCCAGTCTGCACATGGTCTTCCCACTTCAGTCGATAGACGTAGTAGCAGGGTTTCTCTTCACGGATCAGTACGCCATCATCGACCAGCCACTGCAGGTTCTCTGCCCCCTTGGCATAGACTGCTGGATCATAAGGATCCGTCCCCTCTGGCAGATCAATCTCCGGCTTGGATATATGGAGAAAACTGTTGGGGCGCCCTTCGGCACGTACCCGCGCCTCAGCCGTATTCAGCACATCATAAGGGGGAGCAACCACCTCTTCGGCACGTGCCGGGGTGGGACGAAGACCTCGAATCGGGGTAACGAGCATGTTGAATCCTGTGCAGGTTGTAAGTCAATCGAAGTGCGCACTATACCACTCTGTAGAGTAAGCGCCACTCTGAAAAAAGCCACACTAATCCAGCATTCTTCACGAAAACAGAACGCCATCAACACCCCCTACAGCCCCCTCTTGCAGAGAGATTTCTTCTCCAGATCCCGACTCAAAATACGTAATTATGCGTATTTCGCACCAAGCGCTTTTTCCTTACAGTGAAGGCATGTCGATCTAGAGGTAAGGAGAAGGGCCATGCAGCTGATTCACACCATTACCCAACAACAGGAACTGTTCTGCTCCTGGGTCTCAACGCCGCTCCAGAATATCGCCAACCACTGCGCCAAACTGTGGAGCCAGCAGCCGGAAAATACCGATCAGTTCACCGCTGCTCTGGAGGAGTCGATGAAGCAGATTCCTCAATATGCACTCTGCTATCTGATCTCCCCTCAAGGCAAGATTCTAACCCCCACCATCAGCCACACCGGCAATGACCCACTGGACCGGGGTAAGGATGTCTCTTTGCGCCCCTATTTTCTGGAGTGGAACGGGCATCAAGACTTCTTCCTCTCCCGCCCCTACACCAGCACGAAGACCAACCACGCTTGCATGACCGCACTGCAAACTGTGCGCGTTGACGGTGAGATCTTTGCCATCATCGCCATCGACTTCGATGGCAACCGAACCACCTTTAACCCAGCATTGGGACAGCGCAATTACACCCAGATCAAGGGGGATCCATCAATTCGACAGCAGCTCTTCGCCCAGACTCGCACCATCACCACAATGGAAGAGCAGATCGAGACCGTACACCAACGCGCCACAGCCCTGCTGCTGCACCATGGCGCCTTCTATATCCAGCTACGCTACTCACGCTCCACCACGACCGTGCGCTTTACTGATCGACCCTACGAAGACTCCGTCTGGGCACTCGAGCAACTGCTCCTTTCAGATACCGGAAACCGCCAACCGATGACCTCGCTCTCGACCACCGCTGCCGAGCAAATCCCAGCAGTGCTTCAGCTCTTCCACTCGCTTCGCCTCGCCGATGAGAACATCTATCTGAGAAGCGGATCGATCAACATCATCACCGGTATGGTCGAACTGAATTTCTCTTGCGATGGGACACATTATCTTCCCATTCCAGAATTTCTGGAGAAAAGCACTGCCTTTTGGCTTACCACCTCGGACCGAGGCACCCTGGCAGACACCGATCCATTCGCACTCAACCACGCTTCTCTCGAAAACAGCCAAAAAACACCCCTTTCCTCTGTGAGTGATTGATCTCTATCAACTGTTCTCATCGGAACAGAACTACTCTTTCGAGTAATCTGTTCTATAGTTATCAATGACACACTCTGGATCCTGCAACGCAGGGTCAGCACATTTCACAAAACAGAGGGAGACACTGCAATGAAGATGAAAACAATTGGAAG
>CAZKCT010000073.1:0-6387 GCA_964551545.1 uncultured Piscirickettsiaceae bacterium
TCTGGCTCTGGCTCTGGCTCTGGCTCTGGCAATGAGGATGGATCATCTGAAAGTGATTCTGAAAATTCTGCTGACTCACCAACTGCAGAAAGTGATGCACTTGCCCAGTCATCGGACACAGAGAGTGGGACCTCTCCTCAAGAGAGCAGTGCCCCCTCCACAGAAAATGATTCACCGACCGACCAAGCAGCCCCCCCCCCTACTCTAGATCAACCGGAGAGTGCCGGAGGTGCATCCACCCCAGAAGGAAGCGAGGAGCCATCCACATCGGATGATTCACCAGACTCTCCAGATGACAGTTCTGCTGATGACTCTGACTCATCTTCATCTAATGAACCAGACCAGGATGACTCTCCCGATCAGAAAGAGGGTGCCCTCGACAACGAGGATAATATTGATGAAGAGAACGGAACCGAGGAGGGGGATGAAAGTACTAATCAGGAACCAGAGGAAGAGGCTGATCCTGACTTAGAAGAGGCTATTGCAAATGGATCATCCAGCACATCAAATGGTCAGGCTTCATCAACACAACCGCCCAGCTCTTCTACAGGGATATCCTCTACTCAAGGCAGCACCGCTTCAGCAGAGACCAACACACCGATCAGTGAACTTCCTCCTCAACTACAACTAGAGGCTGTCGAAGGACTCAACAATCTACTCGAACCTTTGCAGTGTCCACTACGTGCTGTTGACCAGATCTATATTCCGTTACAGAATTCAGCGATTGAAAGCGACAGCGGATTTTACGCACAATTGGACAGTGCAAGAAAGCAGCTAGCCACAGATTCCAGCGAATTGGCCGCAGCGCTCAAACAGCTAAATGCAGCCTAGAGTATTAAAGTGACACCACAAAAAACTGGCCGGAGTGATTGAGGCATTAGAATCCGCTCTCTTGGATCAATACGGATTCGAACCACTCCCAACCTTGAACCAATAATCGAGACGGCTCACTCTCCACCACCACTGTTCCACGCAGCTCTCCCACCGGCCCCATCAATGGCTCCAACAGGGAGAACTGCACACGATAATAGCTCTCCTGCAGACGGGCACGACGCTCCTCATCCTCTCGCACCGGAAGTGCACCGCCGTGCGTGGATGCAAGCAACAGATCTTCATCTTCAAGTAGCGGACTACCGCTCACGGCGATCTGTTTGACCTGTACAGGAGTGGAGCTGCCACCAGCATACTCTGGATAGAATCGCCCCGACGCACCCAACACCAGCTTTTCGAGATCTGTTTCATGGAACCACCCCTCCAACAATTGAGTCTCTTCATTCGAAACCGTGAACAATACCTCTGGCGCAGCTACCCACTCTCCCTCTGCTATGGAATCGGTAATATCGATCACCCTTCCTGCTACCGGCACAGCAATCTGCGCCCGATTGATCCGCTCAACCACTTCGCTCCATTTAGAATTCAGCTGCTCCAGTTTTTGCTGTTCAATCAATCGCTGCTGACGCCTCTCTCTGCCCATCTCTCCACTGCGCACAATCTCACGCTGTTCATTGATCTGCTCAAACAACATCTCCCGTTCATAATCGAGTTTCGGGAATGCAAGTTCAATTCGATACTCTCCAGCACTCACTCTATCTCCAACAGAGAGGTTTACTGCGACAACCTCTCCTGTCTCCGTTGCAGATACAGGATAGATTGCCCCCTGCTTCCAGATTGCCGGCGCATCCACATGACTCTTCCAGGGAACAATCAGTAAAGCGACTCCAACGGAAAAAATCAGGGCCGCAATCCGATTACTCCGCACCCAGCGAAACTGCTTCCTCAGCCCCCAATACTGTTTCATCTCTTGTGCCACTGGTCGCACAACCAACACTCCTAACTCTGCAGCCAACAACAGAACCCCAAACAGCTTGAAGAGATAGTGATAGGCCAGTAGCGCCAGCCCCAAGTAAAGGAAGAGCCGATATACCCAAGTTGCCCATGCATAGTAGATCAGGCGTCGAGTCTGCTTCTGATCCTCACCCGGCAGTGGTCTCGGTGCATCAATCCCAAACAGCAGGGAACGCAGCTGCTCCTTCCCCAATGCAAAGGCACGCACTTGGAGATTGGGAACCTCCCACCAATCTGATAACAGAAAGTACCCATCAAAACGCATAAAGGGATTCAGGTTGATCAATAGTGTCGTTCCCCAAGTGGTGACCGCCAAGGTAAAGGCGACCAGCTTGGGTAGCCCCTCTGGCAACCAAATCCAGCTCAATGTGGCGAGGATCGCAAGAGCGCTCTCGGCCATCACTCCGGCCCCTCCGATCATCAAGCGGGCACGACGACTCCGTAGCTGCCAACCATTGCTGCCATCGGTATAAAACACCGGCCAGAAAAAGAGAAATGCGACACCAAAAGTGGGGACCTGAAGCCCGTAGTGTTTGGACATCAATGCATGCCCCAACTCATGGACTACCTTGCCAAACAGAATGGCCGCTACAAAAGCAGAAATTCCCAGAGGGTTTTGAAAGTCAGTAAACGTAGCCAAGAAAAGATCCCACTGCTGAATGATGATCAGCAGTGAAAAAATCCCCAACCCGCCCAGTCCCACCGCCACCGCAGGACGAAACAGCCCTGATAGCCATGGATATATTTTTCTTAACAGTCTGTCCGGACGAAACAGCGGAACCTTGATCATAAACAGCGAGGAGAGCGAGAGCCTCTTCTGAGGCTGATGATTTTTATTCTGTAGCTGCTGCCCTTCAACCAGTTCATTTCTATTGAGAAACTGAATCAATCTAGAGAGGCGCTCTTCTACCCCTTCGACCACACCAATCTGACGCACAGCCTCGATGATTTCATGTACTGAATGGAGATGCAGTCTGGAGAGCAATTCAAACTCCTGCCACCCAATTCGGAAGTAACGATTACGTAGCGGATCATGCAACGTCCAGCTTGGAGAGCCATCTCTCAGGCCCGGCGCAGGATAGAGATTGAGATCCTGGCGCACACGTGGCAATTGAATTGCACTTTCCATCTACCCAATCCAGCTACGAATCCAGAACATCGGTTTTCGGAAAAGGTAATCAAACAGACTGCGCTCAGGGCCATAAACCCTTGCCGTACCACGCTCTCCGATCCGATAACTTCTGCCCTCATCAGGAGCAGCCAAACTGAGGTCCGCAGTGAGTCGATAGGAGAGCACCCCCTGCGGAGAGAGCTCCGCCCGATAACCAACCTGGTCAACCACTGCATCAATCCGTTCATTGCCATGGCGATAGAGATAGAGGCTGACCGCCTTCTCTTCACTTGGGGGTAATAGATCTTCGACTGGCAACCACATCTCTACTTCCACCCGATCTGGATCAGCCAACATCATGATTTTCTCACCGACACGAACCGGCCTGCCCTTCCAGGAGTGGATCTCTGCACTGACCACTACACCACCAACCGGGGCGCGAATGGTTAACTGCTTAAGCTGTCGCTCCACCCACTCCACTCTTGCCTGATGCTGTCGAAGACGCGAGCGCAACGAATGAACCTCTTCACCCGCCTGCCCCTCAAAAGCCTGCTGTGAGGCACGCAGCAGCTCTGCTCGCACCACCTCGGCACCATTACGCTCAATCTTGAGTTGACCTTTGAGTGCCCGATCATCCAGCTGAACCAGTAGCTGCCCCTCTGTTACGGACTGATTGGGTTTAACCAAGATTTCTTGTACCACACCTTCAACTGGACTTGTGACCGTCACTGGATCGATCCCAATGATCTCTGCTGGCGCGATGGAAGAGAGACGAACCGGAATCAGAAACAGGGAAATCAGCAACACAGCTGGCACCCACTTTCGCAATGGCCAACTGCCAAACCACTCGCTCAATCTGATCTTCCATCGCCGCTGACAGAGATGGCTGTGAAGCACCAGCGCTGCGGCCACTGCAAGTCGGTTCAACACCAGCTCTTCTTCAGCTCTCCACTTCTCTGCCTTGGAGAGAACCAGCACTCCCTTAATCTTACCCGCACTGCCACTCAACGGAACAATCAACAGTTCACCCGGATTGTGCTGCCCCCACTCTTCCTCCAGTGACCGGGAAAGCTTTGATCGATCCAGGCAGACAGCCTGCTCAGGATGAGTTCTGACAACCTCCGCAACAACTTGGGAGAGCCACTGCAGATAAGGGGCATTGGGGTCTGGATTGGTGAGATCAGTGCCCCGTTCAATTCGAAACACTCCCGATCCATCCATCCATAGGGTCGCCTGTCGATAGGAGATCAGTGCCCTCAGACGATTGACCAATACGAACGAAAACGACTCAATTGAGTCGCTTTGTAGCAGCTCCTGTTCCAGCTGAAGCAGCTGTGTCAGGGCATCTTGTATAGGAGGAGGACGATTCAACAGCTACTCCTTGGCAACCGATTCCTCATCAGCCACTGGCTGTAACTTCTCAGGCGCGGTTTCACTCAATGGCACAGAATCTGACGCCTCAATGGGCCCACTCTCAATCTCCATGATGGGTGCCTCTGCTGGAGACTCCAGTTCATCACAGACACTACAGGCCTGCTTCACACGATTCACTGCACGATCTGCCTCGTCACGATTCAGCCCTAATGCAACAGCCTGATTGATGACGTTCTCTAACTCCATCTGCTCAGGCTCCACCATGCCGGTTAATACAGAGGCCAATGCAACCTCGCGATCCATGCCGCCAACAATGGCATCTCTCAATAGAATTGGAGCCTGGCTCTGGTTCTTGCGTACAGCCTCTACCAGATCCATATCCAGTCCATCCTTGACCGCCTCATCAGCCGATTCTCTGCTTTTAGTCACCTCAACCGTTTCATCAACATCAGGCACTGTCTGCTGCTCAACAATCGGATCCTCTTCTGTCGCCACTTCAGGACCATCCATTTCCACAATCTCTTGTGGTACTACCAGCTTTAACTCTGCGGGCTGCTCTTGATCCGACTCCATCTCCTCTGGAGACTGCTCCAAAGGCTGCTCACCGATGACTTCCGTTGTTTGCTCTGGCTCTAGCTTTGGCTCTGGCATCTTGCAGAGACCTGCTCGTGCCAACATCGCAGGTGTCATCTTGAGCTCAACCATCACCTCGAAAGTGTTTTCCTGAATGGGGTTCACGGAGATCATCGAGGCGCCACGGACCAGCGCATCTACCCGCACCCGTAACATGTCACTTTTAGAGACCAGCGTCGAGATGGTTGATTGACCATTGATCTGCACTCCCTGCACCTGCTCTGCCAACGAACGGAACGCATCCATCTTCGCAGCACGAATTGCCATAATCTGCAGCTGCCCTTCAGACAACCACTCCTGATGGGCGGTCCCATAACCAATCGCAGAGAGGATTCGATCCTGCTCTCCACAAGATCCTCCAATCGATACCGCAGAGACAGAAGAGCCATAGAGGAAGAGCCACCCTGCACTCAACGCAACCACTGATTGAATCAATAACTTCTTCACTATCGCACCTCCCGCTGATAAATAATCCGATCTGCTGGAGGCACGGTTTCATACTGCTCCAGATCTGCCTGCTGGTTCTGCTGTGGGGATAAAATCGGCTCAGTAATGGCATGAACCAGTTTGGTGAGGAAGTTCTCTTGATAGGTCTGCCCCCCCTCTACTGGTTGCTCTTGAACCTCTCTCAGGTCTGCTGTTCTCGATTGATGATTCTCTTCAACAATCACCGGCGCTGTCACTTCAGACTCAACAGAGACTCGCTGCTCACCACTTGGCAGGCTCTCCGCAACGGGGACCTGAGCAGGCGCTATTTCTTCACAACGTTTCTCGGTACCGGGCACTGGAAGATTAAGCTCCAGTTCCATGGTGACCTCATAGGTATCCTCTGTCATCGGCTGCACAGAGACCAGTTTGGCTCCACGCAACTGCGCATCAACATAGATACGAAAATTATCGCTCTTCACCATCATGGTCGAGACTGTGGTGCTACCACTGATGCGGAAGCCATGGATCCGCTCTGCCATTGCTCGATAGGCATCCATCTTTCCGGCTCGAATTGCCATCAATTGACGTTGCCCCTCGGTATCCCCAATCGCAGCCCCATAACCGATGGCCACAAAGCGTTTCTTCTCCATCTGCGGGGGTTGTTCTACACAAACCTCCCCCCAACCCGGTAGCGAAACTCCGAATAGAGACAACATGATTGTTATTTTTCTGATCCACATGATCGTTCACCCAAAAAATTGACACTTTTTTCCTATCCACTGGAGAAGCAAGCGTCATGCCAACAAAAAAGCCATAACCCCGAGGGGCTATGGCTTTCAACTCAATCGAGTGCCTGTTTGGGGCTGAATCACCGCCTTGTCTGGAACAAAACGGAAGCGCCTTGCAGGATGCAGTGAATCAAATCACTTTGGAGAAACGCTGTTCATTTTTCTCTCGCAGATAGCGGTCAAAGACCATGCAGACATTACGGATCA
>CAZKCT010000074.1:0-6084 GCA_964551545.1 uncultured Piscirickettsiaceae bacterium
GATCCGGGCATTACCGTAGTAGGGACCGCCTCTGATCCCTATATGGCGCGGGAGAAAATCAAAAAACTCAATCCTGATGTGATCACGCTGGATGTGGAGATGCCAAAGATGGATGGCGTCACCTTCCTGCGTAATCTGATGCGGCTGCGCCCAATGCCGGTGTTGATGGTCTCATCGCTCACCGAGAAAGGGGCGGATATCACCCTGCAGGCGCTTGAGGCAGGGGCGGTCGATTTTGTTACCAAGCCGAAGATCGACCTCGCCAACTCTTTTGCTGACTACGGTGCAGAGATTCGTGAGAAGTTGAAGATAGTGGCTCGGGCCAATGTGGGTCGAATCGTCAGTCGTGCTGCAAAAACACCTTCGCCGGTTAAAGCCCGGCCAAAAACGGCCTCAGAGATTGCAGGCCGTGTTCCCGAGAAACATTCGACCGATGTGGTGTTGACCAAGAGTCAGGGTAAACGTCACTTCCAGACCACGGATCAGGTGATCGCCATTGGCGCCTCAACGGGTGGGACCGAGGCGATTCGAGAGATATTGCAGGTGCTCTCGACAGGCACACCGGGTGTTGTGATTACGCAGCATATTCCTGCGGCTTTCAGTCAGCCCTTTGCTGATCGTATGAACACCATCTCTGCGATGAATGTGATGCAGGCAGAGGATGGTCAACAGATCATTCCAGGCCATGCCTACATTGCTCCAGGTGATCAACATCTAATGGTGGTGAGAGATGGTGCCCGCTATGTCTGTCGCCTTAATGATGGAGAGTTGGTGAATCGTCACAAACCCTCTGTCGATGTGCTATTTCGCTCAATGGCCGAGAATGTAGGCCCCAACGGGATTGGAATCATCCTTACCGGAATGGGGGGGGATGGGGCCTCTGGGATGAAAGAGATGCTCGATGTGAATGCGCGCACGATTGCCCAGGATGAACGCACCAGTGTGGTCTGGGGAATGCCTGGAGAGGCGGTCAAGGCGGGTGGGGCAGAGCAGGTATTGCCGTTGGAGAGTGTCGCGCAGGCGATTCAGGATCTGATTCAGGATTAATCCTGAATCATTCCGTAGAGTAGTTCGATCTCTTGATTCCAGATGTCGCTATTGGTGGTCTCCAGTACCATCGGGATCTCATCAATGCGCGTATCATTCATGATCATCTCAAAAGCACCTAGACCGATAGTTCCCTTGCCAAGACTGTGGTGACGATCCACCCGACTCTCAAACTCTGACTTGCAGTCGTTCAGGTGCATTCCATTTAAATACTCGAAGCCGACAATCTCACCGAAGGCGTCCATGGTCTTGCTGTAAGCCTCTGGTGTGCGCAGGTCATAGCCAGCAGCAAAGGCGTGGCAGGTGTCGATACAGACGCCGACTCGGCTCTTGTCTTCCACTCGGTCAATGATGTGAGCCAAGTGTTCAAAACGATACCCCAGATTAGAACCCTGTCCGGCGGTATTTTCGATGACTGCGGTGACCCCATTGG
This sequence comes from uncultured Piscirickettsiaceae bacterium, assembly GCA_964551545.1. Taxonomy (GTDB): domain Bacteria; phylum Pseudomonadota; class Gammaproteobacteria; genus Thiopontia. The sequence continues at coordinate 1,481 of CAZKCT010000074.1, forward strand.
TCTGCTCCAGTGCCAGGTTGATCGACTCGGCAATATGGTCAAGGCAGGTCTCTTCATTAATCTTTCTCAGGTGGCTACCAGGGTGGAAGTTGAGGAGTGGCAGGCCCAGCTGCTGGCAGCGCTCCATCTCATCAATGAAAGCATTGAGAGACTTGGTGCGGGGCTCCTCTTCGGGGTGGCCCAAATTGATCAGGTAGCTGTCGTGAGGTAGGACCTGCTGTGGCTGATAACCGTACTCCTCCATCGCGGCATGGAAGCCATCAATCTGCTCCGCCGTGAGTGGCTTTGCATTCCACTGGCGCTGATTTTTGGTGAAGAGGGCAAACCCTTTTGCACCAATTTGATGGGCATTTTTCGGGGCGTTCTGTACGCCACCCGCAGTACTGACGTGTGCGCCAATCCACTTCATGATGAACTTCTCTTGTTGACTGAAAAGGGCAGAGTCTACCCGATTGAGACTAGGGATTCCCTAGATATGGAGACTGAATGACTCGTCAGACATTCGATGGTCTGGCTGTGCCGCCTCGTTGATATTGCGTCGCTGCTCAATGCGTTGTGCCATTGCCTCAGCGGGATCGCGAGCGGTGTCTGCGTGTGCGGCAGCACTGCGTTGCGCACGGGCCCGATCGACTGCGCTGGAAGTGTGTTGCGTTGTGGATTCAACGGCCCGGTCTTTGGCTGCTGTTGTGACATCAAGGGTAGAGGTGGTCGCACGATCAAGTTGAGAGTTCTCTCGAGCCTGCACCCCTTGCTGTTGTACGCTTCTGGCAGCCTCAGAAATAGTGACTTTGTCTCGCTGGGTCTGGTTGCTTCTCTTTTGATCGGATTGTTGCGTGGCTTGGTCGGCGATCTCCTTTGCCTTTGCGCGTGCATCTCCCAAATGATCCGTATTGGCAACACCCAAAGCCTTCTCAGCGGCCATATTGGCCTTTTCGCTGGCGGCCTGTTGCAGGCTGACTTGATCATCCTCGGCACTTTGTGCGCTGATGGAGCGCCCCTGCAGGATCCGATCAACCTGATGAGCATTCAGCTGTGTCTGGCTCTGATTGTTTTGAATGGAGGACATTTTTTCTGTAAAGCTATGCTTGGGTAGTCTGCATTGTCACAGTAATCATAGCGGTGAGATCAATAAATGCAAACAACTCATGAGTAAGCATTTGAAAGTGTTGTGAAACTTATTCAACTGTGACCGACTTCGCGAGATTGCGAGGCTGATCGATATCGGTGCCACGCAGCACGGCCACATGATAGGCCAGGAGCTGTAGCGGGATGGAAAATTGAATAGGGGCGACGTGATCTCCTGCTGGAGGGACGGTGGTGACGGTACAGCAGCCCGCATCACCGCCATCCAACATGCCGGAGTCGTGATCAGCAAAAACAATCAGTTGTCCATTACGAGCCCGCACCTCAGCCAGGTTTGATTTCACCTTCTCCAGCAGATTGTCACGGGGTGCAACCGCAATGATTGGCATCCGTTCATCAACCAGTGCCAGTGGCCCATGTTTCAGCTCGCCGGCGGGGTAGGCCTCGGCGTGGATGTAGGAGATCTCTTTCAGTTTTAGTGCTCCCTCCATGGCCACTGGATACTGTACGCCGCGCCCAAGAAAGAGGGCGTTGTTGTGGGCGCAGACGCGTCCGGCCAGTTGCTCGATTTCATTGTCGAGCTCCAGTGCGTTCTCTACATAGCGGGCGAGAGATTCCAGCTGTTGGACAATGCGTTGCTCCGTTTCATTATCGATATTGAAGCGGCGTCCCAGTGTGGTGACCAGCAGAAGCAGTGCAGTAAGCTGTGTTGTGAAGGCCTTGGTCGAGGCAACTCCAATCTCCGGGCCGGCGCGAGTGAGCAGGTTGAGGTCGGCCTCACGAATCAGCGAGCTTTCTGGCACATTGCAGATGGCCAGTGAGCCAAGAATGCCGCGCTCTTTGGTGGCACGTAGCGCGGCGATGGTGTCTGCAGTTTCACCAGATTGGGAGACCACCACCACCAAGGTTCCGGGGTGGACCACGGGGTGACGGTAGCGATATTCACTGGCGACCTCCACCTGGCAGGGGACCCCAGCCAGACCCTCAAACCAGTTTCGAGCCACCATTCCAGCGTGATAACTGGTTCCGCAGGCGAGAATCTGGATGGCCTGAACCTGATCAAACAGTGCGGTGGCACTGGGGCCAAAGCTCTCTTCCAGTACCCGCCCGCCGGCCAGCCGTCCTTCCAGGGTCTCTGCAATGGCGCGCGGCTGTTCGTAGATCTCTTTCAGCATGTAGTGGCGATAGGGACCTAGGTCAGCGGCATCAGCTGAGAGGTTGGAGGTGTGAATCGGGCGTTCAACAATTTCATGGTCACGGTTGAAAATGGTGACCCCATCTCGGCGGATCTCTGCCAGATCACCCTCTTCCAAATAGATAAAGCGGTTGGTGAAGGGAAGTAGAGCCGAGGTGTCGGAGGCGATGTAATTCTCTTTTTCGTTAAGCCCAATCACCAACGGGCTGCCGCAGCGAGCGGTAATCAGCAGGTCTGGGTCTATAGGGCTGACCACTCCGAGTGCATAGGCGCCCTCCAGATCCTGGACGGTATTGCGGACTGCATCAGTCAGGGAGTTCTCTAGCTGTAGATAGTGCTCGACCTGATGGACGATCACTTCGGTATCGGTCTCGGAGGTAAAGCGGAACCCCTGTGCCTGCTGTTGTTGTCGCAGTTCTTGATGGTTCTCAATGATCCCGTTATGGACCACGGCTACCCGCTGGTTGGCAATATGAGGGTGGGCATTCTGAGTGGAAGGAATGCCGTGGGTGGCCCAGCGAGTATGAGCAATGCCGATGGTGCCGCTTAGCCCTTGCTGCTCAATGGGGGGCTCCAGTTTTGCCACCTTGCCCTCTTCTCGCACGCGCTGGAGCTGCTGCTCTTCGTCCAGTACCGCAATGCCGGCAGAGTCATAGCCGCGATACTCCAGCCGTTTTAGCCCCTCCAGCAGAATTGGGGTGGTGTTTTGTCCTGCAATAGCGCCAACAATTCCGCACACAGTGATCTCTTCTCTCTTAAAGTTGATTGAGGATGTATGGGTGAATTCTGGGGCTTTAGTCTCATCAAAACAAGGCCTTTTCGAGGAATGGATCTCTAGTCTGTTATAGTGTTCCTGCTTCGATCACTCAATGAATAAGAATGAAAAAGGAGAAGTGGTATGAAGAATCAATTCGTCTGTTTGTGTGGTGTCTTGTGGTTGATGGCCACTGGGGGCGCTCAGGCTCAGGTCAATATCACCAAGGGGTTGACCTCGTTCGAGGTGGACCACGGGGATGAGGCCATTGAGGTCGTACGAGATCAGAATCCTGATGCAGTGGTGAGCGGCCCGTTTGCTCGCACCTCTCGACCTTGTCCGCCATTTTGTGTGCAGCCACTGAAAGCAGATCGGGCCGTTGAGACCATTGGCATCCGTGAGCTGGTCAGCTTTATGCAGACCGAACTGGCTGTCGGAGAGGGGATGTTGATCGATGCCCGTACACCCGACTGGTATGCCAAGGGGACGATCCCCGGTTCAGTAAACCTCCCCTATACGCAGCTCAATCGGCAGGCTGGGGCGACAGAAATTGATCTCTCTGAGGCATTATCTGTCCTCGGTGTGACAGAAGGTGATCAGGGATGGGACTTTTCCGAGGCAATGGAGCTGGTGCTCTGGTGTAATGGTAATTGGTGTGGTCAATCTCCGGCAGCCATACGGGGGTTGTTGGTGGAAGGTTATCCGCCAGAAAAGCTGAAATACTACCGTGGAGGAATGGAAGACTGGGTCCAGTATGGCTTGACCACCGTTCTTCCATAACAGAACGTACAAATAAGGAGATTGGATCATGTATACATTTGGAACCGAGTTAGAGTGTGGGTTTGATGAGGCCATTCAGCGAGCCACGGAGGCGCTGATGGGAGAGGGGTTTGGCGTATTGACCGAGATTGATCTCTCGGGAACGCTGAAGAAGAAGCTAGATAAAGAGATGCTGCCCTACCGAATTCTGGGAGCCTGTAATCCTCCATTGGCATCGCAGGCAGTAGATAGCGACCCCAGCGTTGGGGCATTGCTTCCCTGTAATGTGGTGGTGCGTCAATTAGAGAGTGGGAAGATACAAGTCGAGTTTCTTGATCCCGGGTTGTTTCTATCGCTCTCAGAATTTGAGGCGCTGAAGCCAATCGCGACTGAGGCAAGGGAGCGCTTGCAACGCGTCGCTGGAGTCCTACAAGAATAGCTTGCTCGCGCCTCCTTTATGTGGCTATAGATAATATCGAGATCTGTTTTGGAATAGGTATACCTGAGTATCAATCCCTTTAATAGTCGATCTTCACTTCCTCAATAATCGTCTTGACATGAACTTTGACATAGATCAGTATCATGCGATTGAGGGGGAGTGAAGAATAAAAATTAATCGGTTATACAACCAAAAGGGGAGTTCTCTAGAATGAAAAAAGTGTTGATGAGTGTGGCCATCGCTGCGCTGTCGTTTAGTCCTGTCTCAGTGATGGCGGGTGTCTCCAAGGATCTGCCATTGCCATCGGGTGCACCGACTGCCGATCAAATCATCGAACAGGTCTATTACGTCAATCACTTCTATGCGCTGAAGAA
>CAZKCT010000075.1:0-5937 GCA_964551545.1 uncultured Piscirickettsiaceae bacterium
GAGAGATTCCCTATTTTCCCCATGACCAGTTGCAGATCGATTATCAACGGATCGTGGAGGATAGTGATCATGACATTGCGGTCATAATCGGGAATGCAAATTATCAGCAGTTTGGTTCCTCAGTGCCGGATGTGGTGCCTGCCTATGCGGATGCCGATGCTTTTGCCCGCTTTGCACGGGAGGGGTTGGGGGTCCGAGAAGGCAATATTATTCATCTTCGTGACGCAACCCAGGCTCAGATGATTCGCCTTTTTGGTAGTGAGGTGCATCAACAAGGACAGCTGTACGATTGGGTGAGAAATGATCAGTCCCGTGTCTATCTCTATTTTTCTGGCCATGGGGCACCCGGAACAGAACAGAGTAATTACTTGGTTCCAGCAGATGCTGATGGTGCTCGTCTTGCCCTGAATGGCTATCCCGTACATCAGCTTTATCAGAATCTATCTGCACTTCAGGCCAAGTCCGTTACCGTTGTGCTTGAGGCCTGCTTCTCAGGCTTGAGTCAGGATAGTAAGTTGGTGACGCATGCCTCTCCAATTTTTGTTCGTAAACGGCCCACAGTCGTCCCTGATGGCGTGACTGTGATCTCCGCTGGGGGGAATGAGCAGATTGCATCTTGGGAACAGGACCGTTCACACGGGCTCTTTACCAAGTATTACCTCCAGGCGATGAGTGGTAAGGCAGATCGAGAGCCCTACGGCAATGGTGATGGGGTCGTGAAGTTGAATGAGGTGGAGCAATATCTACAGGAGACTCTCACCTATTGGGCGCGTCGTTATTATGGTCGGGAACAGGTTGCGCAGATTTATCGAGGAGAGGATGGATGAGGCTGACCCTGCTCTTTCCGCTGTTTCTATTGTCAGGTTGCGTGACTTCACCATCTTATCAGCCAGGACAGCTCTCTCGGCCAGCCGAGATGCCAGATTATCGTACAGGGGATACTTTTCTTTTCAGTGATGGTCGTGTGGAGAAGGTGATGGCGGTATTCGGGGATCGGATTGACTGGGAGTCACGTGGAGGGGATTTTCGCTACTCCACTTATCCCAACTTTATCTTGCCAAAGCGGAGTTGGGAGACCGAAAAAAAACAGGTGAATGTTGAGTACAGCGGCGATAAGGGGCTTCTCTGGCCACTTCAATCGGGTGATTCAGCATATGTCTCAACTGTCGTCACTGTGACCAGTAAACCCTCCATGGGATCGAAAAGTTATTTGCAGAGTTGGCGCTGTGAGACTGGAGACGTCTACCAGATCCACGTTGCTGCAGGGGATTTTGATGCGCAGAAAATTCAGTGTCAGCGCTATACATTAATGGGGCGCTGGATGCAGACCAGAACCTGGTATTACGCACCGGCAGTGGGCCACTATGTCTTGCAGCAGGACGAGTATGCCCCAACCTCCAGTCGCCGCCATACGCAGCGGAGTCGAGAATTGGTGGCGGTGATTCCCTCTGAACAGCACCTGCTCACAACAGAAGGGCAGTCGGCAGGAGATCATTTCCAACAGACGATGGAGACTCTAGTCGCGGGGGAGAGCAGCGAGTGGCGGGATGAAGGAGATCGATACTCGAGAACGGTGACGCCACTGCGATCCTTTCGTACCCCGGATCAACGCTATTGCCGGGAGTATCAAACCGTACGACGGGATGATGGACGGATTCAACACTATCGAGGAACAGCCTGTCGTAGTGAGGATGGCGCGTGGCGGATTGCCGTTGCTCGCCCAGAAGTAGGTGGAGGAGAGTGAGTATGCATGGTTTCTTGATCCTGCTGTTGGGACTATGCAGTACGACACTGTTGGCGGCCTCCTCCAGTTATCTGTTTACTGAAGAGGTTAGTGTTGCCACAGGGTGTCAACGGGCTGCAGAGCGGGTGAAGATGGAGGCCATTGCCTCTCAGTGTGGTGCTCACCTTTCTGGTGGGAGTCTGAGGGTGCAAGGGGATCATCAGGATCAGCTGGATCGCCTCTACTTTGAATCGACGGCAGGGTATGTAAAGCACTATCAGTTGATCGATCAGCAGGTCGCCATGGTCTCTCCTATTCCAGATGAGTCACTTTTCCGCTGCACGGTTGAGGCTGAGTTGGAGGTGCAGTGTGATCAGGGGGAGCGTGATCCTCAGTTTTCTCCGTTGTTTGAGCAGCAGGTCTCCCTTAACCAGATTCACTTTCAGGATGGTGAAGAGATGGTAATCGAGATTGTGCCTCGGCAATCAATGCATATCACGATATTGCAACTGATTCCTTACTTGCAGGGTGAGGAGCGTGTCTGGCGATTTTTTCCTAATGCTTACCAGTCGCAGAGTGTATTGCAGGGGGACCAGCCTATTCTGATTCCTGACGGAAAACAGGATCAGTTTCAACTGATTGCCACATTGCCGATGGGTGAACAACGGGTCGTTGAAGAGCTGGTTGTGGTAGCAACGCGAATCCCTGTTCGTTTTCCAGAGAAGATGAGTGTAGAGCAATTCCATCGTCTGTTGGCTGAAGTCCCTCTCTCACAACGCAGAGAGCTATTTATCCCTTATGAAATTACCCAATCGAGACATGCAGGAGTCACACGATGATTCAGTTAAAAATAGATCAAGGCGTTTTTGTGGGCGCTGCTTTTTTCATGTTGATGTCACTGTCGGGGTGCTCAACACGATATGTTGATCAGGGCTCGGGAGAGGTGGTTTCTGATTATGAAATCTCTCCACAGGTGGTTTATCAGGTTCATGATGCATTCCATCAGCCCGCTTCGCCCCAATGTGTGCTGGTTCTCCCGTTGCAAGGGGTCGCCGAACCGCGCAGACGAGATCTGATCCGGCGCGCATTTTATGCGCACCTCTCCCCCCGAGGTTTTCGTGATGTTGAGATTCCCCGTATTGACCATCTGGTTGAGCAGAATGGGCTAGATATCACTCGTGAGGAGGACCGTGTTGCCCTTGCAGAGCTGCTCCACTGTGATGCCTGGATCAGTGGTGAGGTGAGTAATGGAAGTACATTCTATGGGGTCTACTCGGAGATGAGGGCTGGGGCAAAGCTAAAAATGGTACGTGCCAGCGATGGGGCTTTGCTATGGGAAGCCGAACACCTGGCATCTCTGAAAGATGGTGGGTTGCCATTCTCACCTATTGGGCTTGCAGCAGGTCTGTTTGATGCGGCAAGGAATATGGAGGAGGAGCAAAGTTTACGAGTGGTTGATGATCTGGCAAGGCGGATGATGAGCACCATTCCGGAAATTCATTTTAGCTTCAGTCAGGATGAGGAAATACGCTCGCTGATCTCCAGCAGTGCTGACCGATGGGATGGGGATATTGACCGCTGGATTGAAGAGGTTCCTGAGCAGGATAGAGAGTCTCGTTTGCGACTATTGCTTGATCGAGAAGCGCTAACCACATCTCAGCAAGAGAAGGTATATCGGCGCCTGACAGAGATCAGTGGAAAGTCGAGGGATTATCGTCAGTGGGGCGGGAGCCGTGTTCGGCGCGGTGATTACGAAGGGGCGCTGGAGCTTTATCAACAAGCCACAGCGGTGGCCCCGGCGGATGCTGATTCCTGGTTTGAGCAGGGCAGATTGCAGAGCCGTCTGAATCAGATTGAAGAGGCTGACCAGAGTATTGTTCAGGCGATTGCCCATAATCCAGATCGTGATGATTATTACGCAGCACTCGGTTATCTCAACTCAATTCGTGGGGACTCAGCCCGAGCGCGTGCAGCCTATCAGATGGCTCTGGACAGGAATCCAGAGAATGGATTTGCCTGGTACAACCTAGCGGTGACGGATTACAACGCTGGACAGTTCAGAAGCGCAACAGATTCATTCCACAATGCCGGTCAGTTCTATCTTCGCCAAGGGCGTCTGGATCGGGTTGAGCAGGTTCTGTCCGACTTGAGAGATATTCATGCCGAGAGTAGAAGTCGATCCGCATCAGAGGCGATTGATGTCTTGCAAGAGCGGATGAAGCAATGGATGAATCAACAGGATCAATAGTATTTTGAAAAGGAGAGGTGTCATGAAAAAAGTAAGTAACAACCGTTTTTGGGTCATTGCTGTTGTGATCGGATTATTGAATGTGGGTGGATGCTCAACCATTCCAAAGCCTGGAACACCCGAGTTTACCCAGTATGATAAGGAACAGCGTGAAGAGGAGCGGGTTGAGGTGATGGAGGAGTCACCGGACTGGTTCATGGAGCCTCCGAAAGATGGTGATTATCTCTATGTTGCAGCCACTGCGATCTCTCCAGACCTACAGATGTCGATTGATAAGGCCATCATGGATGGAAAGACTAACCTTGCGGATCGTCTCAAGAGTCTGATGAGTGGAAAGATACAGCGCTATATTGAGGAGAGTGGTGAGGTAGAGAATATCGACTTTGTTCAGCAGATGGAGAAGGTGAGTCAATCCCTGTTTACTGATGTGAATACCTCCGGTTACCGGGTTACCGAGAAGAAATTGATGAAGGTGCGTGACGGTTACCGTGCCTTTGTACTGATCGAGTATCCATTGGGTGAGGCTAATCAGGTGTTGGTGGAAGGGGTCAAGAGTGATCAGCGCGTGCATGCTAAATTGAGAGCAAGCAAGGCATTTGCGGCATTGGAGGAAGAGATTGCAGCAGCTAGAAAGTAACCATCATCCGGTGAGTGATCTGGCTTGGCATCGCAGACTTTCACTTCGGATTCTGCTTCCTCTGCTTGGCGTGATGGCGCTCTCCTCTTGGATTACCTTTCTCTACTCCGAGGCGCTTCTGGAGCGTGTCATATTAGAGCAGGTGCAGAGGCAGGCAGAGCAGTTTCTGGTTGGCGTGGCACGCCAACTGGATGTTACTCAAGTCGAGGTAGAACGGATTGATGCGGAATCCCTGTTTCGACAGGTTCTGGATGAAGAGCATTGGGAACGGCAATTTACCATTCTGAAAATTTACCTCTATAACAAAAGAGGGCAGGTGATTGCTCATTCATTGGGCGGGCTTCATCCCGACAAGCCACTTTCTGGGAAATATGGAGAGGTGTTGCGTCGAGGAACTCCTTATCGGGCCAGTGCTGTAGAACAGAAGGTTCATCCGGTTAGCGGAGACGCTATCTCCAGTGCCGATATTATCGTTCCACTTTTTGACCAAAACCATCAGGTTGTGGCGGCACTGGAAGCCGAACTGGATCTGACAGCGACTAAGGTCGCGATCTCCTCTATTGATGATGAGTTTGAGCGAGTGATGGTCCAGATTGTGTTCTGGACTTTTCTTCTGATGACGCTGTTGCTGGTCATCATCCTGTGGGTTCGATTGATTCGCCCGGTCAACACATTGTCTAGGGTGACACAGCGGATTGCCAACGGAGATCTTGCAGCAAGATCTCGTTATCAAGGAAGTGATGAACTGGGCATGTTGGGAGGATCAGTCAATCAGATGGCTGACTCTATTGAAGCGTTATTTTTAGAAAATGAGGAGTCTTATCTGCAGATGATCAAGAGCCTAACCAAAGCATTGGAGGCCAAGGACTCTTACACTGCAGCCCACTCTGCAAGAGTTGCTCACTATTCGGTTTTGTTGGGACGTCGCATCGGCCTAGATGAAGAATCTTTGTTGATGTTACGACAAGGGGCACTGATGCATGATCTTGGAAAGATTGGTATTTCCGATGAAATCTTGAATAAGCCTGCCGCATTGAATGATGATGAGTTTTCACAAATGCGTGATCATCCCGTTTTGACGGCGCTGATCATGCGCCCCCTTAAAGAGCGTTTTGGTGCGTTTGCACAGATTGCTTCATGGCACCATGAGCGCTGGGATGGAGGCGGCTATCCAGACGGGCTTAAAGGAGAAGAAATTCCATTGCTGGCAAGAATCGTAGCAATTGCCGATAGTTGGGATGCGATGACCGGGGACCGTGTCTATCGAAAGGGAATGAGTAGAAATAAGACTCTTTCAATAATGCGTGAGGAGAGAGATAGCGGCCAATG
>CAZKCT010000076.1:0-5823 GCA_964551545.1 uncultured Piscirickettsiaceae bacterium
ACCGGCATGGGGTGCCGGTGGTCGGAGGTTCGAATCCTCTCGCCCCGACCAATTTTCTTGGTTCCAACCCTGTAAGATTTGTGCATTCTGATGGGCGGAGGTGGTCAGCAGAGCTGACTCCCTTGCGGGATCGAATCCTCTCGCCCCGACCAGATCTGTAGTGGTGGGCAGCCGAGCTGCCTCTCCTTCGGAGATCAAACCCTGTAAGATTTGTGCATTCTGATGGGCGGAGGTGGTCAGCAGAGCTGACTCCCTTGCGGGATCGAATCCTCTCGTCCTGAACATGTTTCCTGGATTCATATATTGGTAGGCAGTATAGCTGTCCCTTTCTTCTGGAGTTGTTTTCGTCTGTTTTTTGATTCGTTACTTTTTGGTAGAGTTTGAGGTATGCGAATAACAGAAAAGCAGCGTCAGATGATCCATCAGCTGGTTGATGAGCTGACTCAAGGGGAGGCGGTGGTTCGCCTCTTTGGCTCTCGTCTTGATGATGATGCTAGAGGAGGGGATGTTGATCTGTTGCTGGAGTATTCCAAACCGGTGAAAGATGCTACGTCAGTCGCTGCACGGTTGGGTGCAAAGGTGAGCCGAATGATGTTTGGGCGTAAGGTCGATGTGCTGGTTTCTGCGCCAAATCTGGAACGTCAGCCGATCCATGAGATTGCGTTGAGAGAGGGGGCTTTGTTGTAATGAAAAAAGAGGAACTGGAGGAGAGAGCGCGCTTTCTTGCTCGTATTATAGAGAAGGAGGCAGGTTACCTGCTGAGTACTGATCAGCGCCTGTTTGCATCATCATTGACGATTGCTCAGGTCGATAGTTTAGATCAGGATGAGGAATTGGCAGAGCGAGTTGATGCTTTTGTTGCGCGTTTTGGACGGCTACAAGACACTGTTGGAGATAAGTTATTGCCGCTGTTGCTACTGTTGCTCAAGGAGCAGCCAGGCGCTGCAATTGATAATTTCGATCGGGCAGAGAAGCTGGGGCTGCTGAGTTCAGTGGATCGGTGGATGGAGGCTCGTCAGAAGCGTAACCAAATGGTGCATGAATATATTGAAGATCTTTCCCTACTCACCTCTGCGCTTAATGAGGGGCATCAGTTAGTCCCACTATTGCTGGAGACGGCGGAGAAAATGGTGGTCGAGGTCCGGCAGCGCATTGGCTAACCATGCTTGGGGTCAGGCTTTCCTTATTGCCTTATTGGCAATGTTGCGAATGAGAGGGAGGGTTGATACTGTGCGTCTCATCTGAATGATCATATTTTACCGTCTATGAAAGTCACTAAATACGTCCTCCCGGTTGCGGGGCTAGGAACCCGTTTTCTTCCCGTGACCAAGGCGATCCCCAAAGAGATGTTACCAGTGGTGGATAAGCCACTGATCCAATATGCAGTAGAAGAGGCCATCGAGGCAGGTGCTGAGGAGATCGTTCTGGTGACTCATGCCAGTAAGCGGGCACTGGAGGATCACTTCGATAAAGATTTTCTGCTGGAGTCTGCGCTGGAGGCTAAAGGCAAGGATCAGCTGCTGGAGAAGGTGCGGTCAATTCTGCCAGATCATGTGCAGGTGATCTCTGTGCGCCAGCCGGAGCCACTGGGGCTTGGGCATGCAGTCTGGTGTGCTCGTCATGTTGTAGGCGATGAGCCTTTTGGGGTCATTCTGCCGGATGTGCTGATTCACAATCCACAGCAGGGCTGCATGGCGCAGCTTGCTGGAGGGTTTGCTGCGCATGGTGCCAGCATGATTGGTGTGGAGACGGTGCCTCTAGAGGAGGTCGATAAGTATGGCATTGTCTCTTTGGCAGAGGGAGAGCAGGGTGCAGTCCAGCCGATGACTGGCGTGGTAGAGAAGCCTTCGCCGCAAGATGCCCCATCACAACTGTCAGTGGTTGGGCGCTATATCCTCACTCCTCGGGTGATGGCACTGCTAGAGACGACCGAACGGGGAGCGGGTGGAGAGATCCAGCTTACTGATGCGATTGCGGCGACGATGGAGGAGGAGTCTGTCTATGCCTACACCTTTGAGGGCACTAGTTATGACTGTGGCCATAAACTTGGATTTATCCGCGCAAACCTGGAATATGCACTGCGTGACCCAGAGATTGGGGCATCGGTTCAGCAGCTGATTCAGGAGCAGCAGAATGGCTGAGCAATCGGTCTCGCACAGTGGTGCCTGGAAAGCGCTGCAGTCCCATGCGAGTAAGATGGAATCGGTTCACCTGAGAGATCTGTTTGCTGCGGCGCAGCGCTTTGAGGATTTCTCGGTTGAGTTGAATGGCCTGCTCTTCGACTACTCCAAGCAGCGGATTCGTCAAGAGACGATTGAGCTGCTGGTGGCGCTCGCCAATCAGCAGCAGCTTCCAGATCAGATTCAGCAGCTTTTTCAGGGGGCGCCGCTGAATTGCACCGAAAATCGTCCTGCGCTCCACACGGTATTGCGTAGCCATTCAGATGAATCTGTGGCGGTAAATGGCGTTAATTTAGTCAAGCAGGTTCAAACTGTACGAAAGCAGATGAGGCGCTTTGTCGACCGGGTTCGTATGGGGCACTGGCGAGGGTTCAGTGGTCGACGAATGACTGATGTGGTCAATATCGGGGTGGGGGGATCGGACCTTGGCCCCAAGATGGTCTGTCGTGCGCTCCGCCTGCGCAGGCGAGAAGAGCAGATCAGAATTCACTTTATCTCCAGTATTGATGGTGCCCATGCGGCCGATATTCTGCCGCGCCTTGATCCGGAGACCACGCTCTTTGTGGTCTCATCGAAAACCTTTACCACGGCCGATACCATGGCCAATGCAGCTGCGGCACGGAAGTGGCTGATCGAGGCGGCGGGGGATGAGCAGGCGGTTGCACAACATTTTGTTGCTGCAACGGCACATGCTGAGTCTGCGAAGAAATGGGGACTGCCTGAAGAGAATATTTTTCCGTTCTGGGAGTGGGTTGGAGGGCGCTATTCGATGTGGTCCTCTATCGGACTGCCGATTGCGCTTTACCTGGGGATGGATGTCTTCGAAGAGATGCTGGAAGGTGCATGGCAGGCGGACCAGCATTTTTCCACGGCACCACTGGAGCAGAATATTCCCGTGTTGATGGGGTTGGTTGGAATCTGGAATAGCAATTTCCTGGGTATGCCGGGGCATGTGGTGCTCCCTTATGCGGCACACCTTTTTCACTTCTCCTCTTATCTGGAACAGTTGGAGATGGAGAGCCTGGGCAAGTCGGTTACTCGCAATGGGGAGCGGGTGGTTCATGATACGGGCCCAATTGTCTGGGGAGGGGTGGGTTCCAATGCCCAGCACGCCTTCTACCAACTGCTCCATCAAGGGACCCGTTTTGCACCGATGGACTTTATTTTGCCGATTCATCCGGTGGGTGCCGAAGCGCAGCAGTATCAACTCACCATTGCCAACTGTCTGGCACAGAGTCGTGCCTTTATGGTGGGACAAGAGAGTGAGGAGCCGCATCGTTGCCACGAAGGGAATCGGCCGAGTACCACTTTCCTGCTCGATGCATTGACCCCGCATAGTTTGGGGATGCTGGTGGCATTTTATGAGCACAAGGTCTTTGTGCAGAGTGTGATCTGGGAGATCAACCCGTTTGACCAGTTTGGCGTGGAGCTTGGAAAACAGATAGCCAACCAGCTTCACCAAGAGTTGATCCACGCTGGGGGTGAAGAGCCGCCATATGACAGCTCAACCAATGGGCTGTTGAGACGAATCAGGAGTCGATCATGAGAATTACCGTTTATGGTTCGACGCCCTCAGCGCTGGTCAGTGCGGCCTGCCTTGCAGACATTGGCAATGAGGTCATGTTGGTGGGAGGTGAATCGTTTATCGAGAACCTTCCGCTAGTTGAACCAGGCCTGCGCAAGCTGGTGGAACAGCAGCCGGACTCCTATCTGCGTTTCTCCTCTTCAATACAGGAGGGAGCACAGTTTGGAGTGATCCATGATCTGCTGTTGGGGTCGGATGAGGAGGAACTTGCCCGAACCATTGCCTGGCAGATTGGTGCCGAGGCGCAGCAGGATCACCTGTTGGTTAATCGCACCGTGTTCCCTATCGGGTTTTCGGAGCAGCTGCAGCAGATCATTGTGGAGCAGTTGAGTGAGCGCGGTATTGAGGTCGAAAGTCAGCTGGTGGTCGAGCCTGACTTCATGACTGAGGGGCAGATGATCCGTAATTTTCGCCGTCCTGACCGAATCTTGCTAGGGACGGACTCTGACGCAGCGATTGCAACCATGCGTGAGCTCTACGCCCCCTACAACCGGAATCGAGATGTGGTGATGACCATGTCTCCGCGCTCTGCGGAGCTGACAAAGTTTGCCTCCAATGCCATGTTGGCGACCCGTATCAGCTTCATGAATGAGATGGCTGAGGTGGCCGAAGATGTGGGGGCGGATATTGAAGAGGTGCGCCAGGGGATGGGTTCCGACCACCGTATTGGGTATGACTATCTCTATCCCGGCACCGGTTTTGGCGGCCCCAATTTTGCCGAGGATGTGGCGACACTGGCAGAGACCATTCGTTCAGCAGGCTCTGAAGGACAGTTGTTGGACGCGGTGTTGGCGATCAATGAACAGCAGAAAGAGGTGCTGTTCCGCAAGGCGTGGCGCCACTTTGGGATGGATTTGAAGGGGAAATGTTTTGCGATCTGGGGGCTGGCCTATAAACCGGGGAGCTGTGATATTCGTAATGCGCCGGCCTTGCAGTTGATTGAGGCGCTACTGGGGCAGGGGGCGAGCGTTCAGATCTATGATCCAGAGGCGATGGGGGAGGCAAAACGTCACTTCGAAGAGTGTGCTGCAGTGCGCTATGGAGAGAGTCGAGATGCGGTGTTGGAGGGGGCCGATGCGTTGATGATCGTCACCGAGTGGAAGCCGTTCTGGTCACCGGATTTTGGTCAGATGGTGAAGCAGATGAAGAGCCCAGTGATATTTGATGGGCGTAACCTCTACTCCCCCGAAAAGATGGCGGCACTGGGGGTCACCTACTATGGGGTGGGGCGCGGTGCGACAGTGCCTTGATTTCTCAGGGCTGAAAGAGAGTCGCGGCCTCATTGCGCTTCAATGTTTTTCTGGTGAAGGCAATGAGAGAAAAGGGTCATTTTCAAAAGGTGGTTGGAAGTAGAGATCTTTGATTGTGTTTCTTTATGCTACAATTGTGGCATATTGGGTCTGCAGGAGTTGTCATGAGCACATCAATCCGAATCGATGACGAACTATATTCGATGGCTAAAAGCAGGTCTAAAGCAGAGATGCGATCTGTGCCGCAGCAGGTTGCATACTGGGCCAAGGTTGGTCGAGCAGCATTGGATAACCCGGATCTGCCGATAGAGTTTGTACGAGACACGCTAATAGCGATTGAAGAAGAGCCCGAGTCGTTTGAGTTTGAAGAATGAGGGTTACTCAAAGGCCCACTTTCAAGCGGGCTTACAAGAAGCTACACAAAAATCAGCGTGCAATTGTAAACCGGGCGGTTAAAGAGATTTTGAAAGATCCGACGGCAGGGGTTCGGAAGTCTGGAGATCTAGCCGGCGTTAAGGTTTATAAATTTGACTGCGTGAATCAGCTCTACCTGCTTGCATATGCCTCCAGTGATGAACAGCTTGATCTGCTCTCAATGGGGCCTCACGAAAATTTCTACAAGAAGCTGAAGCGCTGATTTAACTTTAGTCTTTCCCCGTTCATATAAGGCTTTTCGGTCACGTTTGCTGATTACAGCGGTCGAATTCATGATTTAGTTGGTTCTCGCGTTGTGGAAATAATATGTTTTTGGGCATCTGTTACAAAATGCCCTTGTTATTCAAAGATATAGTTTGTGGGTATAGTTAAG
>CAZKCT010000077.1:0-5764 GCA_964551545.1 uncultured Piscirickettsiaceae bacterium
TCGTGGGGCAGATGAGGCAGTATTGACCTACATCAACTCCCTCACCGGGTTCCGTTTGCGAGATCCAACCGTCGCCAGTAGAGTTGTAAGTGCCTCATCCATTCGAGCTATCCCCCATAGCTCATATTTTGAGGCACTCCTTTGGTAGTGAAAGGATTTGCCCTTTCGATTTGAGCCACCCCTCTCGGGGTGGTTTTTTTTCGCTCTATCTATTGAGCAGCTGAGGCCCCACCTTGGGCAGCATCACGTGCTGGGTAGCGATCCTCGACTGGGGGCAGATCTTCCAGTGGCGGCAGATCAGCAAGCGGTTTCAGAGGCTGAATCGGCTGACGCGGTGGCTGTTGCTGTTGTTGCTGCCATGCAGGGCCACTCCAGCCTCTTGGCGCACCACCCCATCCACTCCAGGGCGTGCCACCACGATTCCCCCAAGGGCCGCTCCAACCATTGCCACCCCACGGTGCACCGCCACCACTCCACGGGCCACTATTCCAACCATTACCGCCCCCCCAGGGCGCGTTGCCACCGCCCCAAGGACCCCAGTTTCCACCACGGTTACCCATATTCCAGTTGTTCGGCATTCCCCAAGAACTTGGGCCACCCCAGTTCATGCTACTTGGGCCATCCGGCATCCCCCCCCAATTATTCCCTTTCAAAGGTCCTCTCATCTCATCAAAATCGAAGGCGTTGACCGAGGTTGCCACCATCATGCTTCCCCCAAACAACCCAACCATCCATTGTCTTGTTATTTTTTTCATCATTACTCCAGTTTGGTAGTGCTATCGAGCCAGAAAGTGGCTCGAAATTGCCCAGATTTGTGCCCTAATGAACCACAAACTCGATAGAAATTAACATCCCCCCCCACAGGATACAAACTCTATCGAACCATAAATTTATCCCCCCTTGACACACCCGGCACTTCTTATAAGAATGGGCAGGTACATTTATCAAACCACATCAGGGGGCACCTCAATGAAGAAACTTCTACTCTCCACCATCACCGCCACAGCGCTGGCTCTTGCGACAACTGCACAGGCTGGCTGGTTTGGTGGAAGCAACAACGGCTGGAACGATGGCTACGATGACAACGACTGGCCTGAGTGGACCCCCATGTACTGGATGGAAGAGATGATGGATGAGTGGGACGACGACGATGATGAGTGGGGCGGCGGTGGCTATGGCCCTCGCTACGGTTATGGTGGTTACGGCGGTTATGCACCAATGCCTTACCCGCAGCAGATGCCATATGCACCGATGCCTTACAATCCGGCACCACGCTATATGCCACCTGCAGCGCCTCGCGCACCTGCACCTGCTGCACCCGCACAGTAACACCTGATTCCAGCAGCGCTGGTTTCCAGGGGGCCGGTTGAGTCCATCAACCGGCCCTTTTTCATGCACTTTTTCTCCATTGCACCGCTTTAGGCTCCAGGAGTACGCCCCATGTGGTTTAAAAACATCACCCTATTCAAGCTCAGCAACCCTTTCCGGATTTCATCAGACTCTCTTGGGGAGAAGCTGAATGATCGTAGTGCCCGCAAATGTGGTCCACTGGAGATGTCGACCATCGGCTGGGGAAGCCCCCTCCCCGACAGCCCCGCACACACACTTTCTCTGGATGGCTGCATCCTGATTGCGGCTCGTAAAACCGAGAAAATCCTCCCTGCCACCGTGATCCGCGAGGCGCTGGAGGAGCGCATTCATGAGATTGAGTCCAGCGAAGGGCGAGATGTCCGTAACAAGGAGAAACAGCGGCTGCGTGATGAGATCACGGTCGAACTGCTCCCTCGTGCCTTCACCAGGTCGCGTACGACACATGCGCTGATCGATCCGGAGAATGGGTGGCTACTGGTCGACACCGCCAGTCGCCCTCGCGCAGAAGAACTCACCGTACTCCTTCGCGAGACCTTGGGGTCACTGGAGATCACCAACCCTGAGACCGAGCACTCCCCCGCCGGGGCCATGAGTCAATGGCTCTTTCACGGCACCCCTCCCGCAGGCTTTACACTGGATGATGAGTGTGAAATCCGTGAGAATGATGAGCCCGGCGGCACCATCCGCTGCAAAAACATTGATATTACCCAAGGGGCTGTGCGCAAACACCTCGAGCATCAGGCCCGCGTAGTAAAGCTGGCCATGAGCTGGAATGACCGTCTCTCTTTCATCCTCGACCAGGATCTGGTGCTACGCCGCATCAAGCCACTGGAGATCATCGACCAGCTGCGTGAAGAGAGCGATGATGTCGATAAAGAGACCCTCTTCATCGGAGATACACTTCTGTTTCAGGCAGAAATTCGAGGGCTCATTCAACAGCTTCTTGAACTGCTCTCCGAGAAAAGTTGAGCGCGTTAGGCGCCGACCAGACGCCGGTTAAGCACCTCAATCTGGTCACGTAGCTGTGCCGCCTCTTCGAACTCCAGATCTCTGGCATGGTCCAGCATCTGCTTCTCTAGGCGGTCAATCTCTTTCTGCAACTGTTGAGGATCTTCCCCGCCATAAAGTGCTGGATCCTCTGCTACCTGACGTTTTCCACGTTTACTGGCGGCACCTGGCACTGCCTCCAGAACATTCGAGACCGACTTCTGGATACCTCTTGGGGTAATGCCGTGCTCCAGGTTGTAGGCCATCTGCCTACTGCGGCGCCGTTCCGTCTCTTCCATCGCCCGCTGCATTGAGCCGGTGATCCGGTCGCCGTAGAGAATCGCCTTGCCGTGGATATTCCGTGCCGCACGACCGATGGTCTGAATCAATGAGCGGTCCGAGCGCAGAAACCCCTCTTTATCGGCATCCAGAATCGCCACCAGTGAGACCTCCGGCATATCCAGCCCCTCTCTCAATAGATTGATCCCGACCAATACATCAAACGCCCCCAGTCGCAGATCGCGGATAATCTCTACTCGCTCTACCGTCTCAATATCGGAGTGGAGATAGCGTACCCGGACCCCATGCTCATCAAGGTAGTCCGTCAGATCCTCCGCCATCCGTTTCGTCAATGTAGTGACTAATACCCGCTCCTCAACCTCAACCCGCTTGCGGATCTCGCTCAAAAGGTCATCCACCTGAGTAGTAGCGGGACGCACCTCTATCTCTGGGTCCAGCAGTCCGGTCGGGCGCACCACCTGCTCGACCACATCTTCATTGGTCTGCTCCATTTCATAGCTACCCGGTGTCGCGGACACATGAACGGTCTGTGGAGAGAGACGCTCAAACTCATCAAATTGCAGTGGTCGATTATCGAGCGCTGAGGGCAGGCGAAAACCATGTTCAACCAATGTCTCCTTGCGCGAGCGGTCACCACGATACATACCACCAATCTGCGGCACCGTGACATGGCTCTCATCAATTACCAACAGCGCACGCTCTGGCAGGTAGTCCATCAACGTTGGAGGGGACTCACCGGGCGCACGTCCAGATAGATAACGGGAGTAGTTCTCAATTCCTGAGCAGTACCCCAGCTCCAGCATCATCTCAATATCGTATTTGACTCGCTGCTCCAGGCGCTGTGCCTCGACCAGCTTATTGAGTGCCCTCAATTGTTCCAGGCGAACCTTCAACTCTTCCTTGATCTGCTCAATCGCATCGAGAATTTTCTGTCTCGGGGTAACGTAGTGGCTCTTGGGGTAGATGGTAATACGCGGCAATTGATGCAGCACCTCCCCCGTCAGTGGATCAAAGCGAGAGATGTTCTCCACCTCTTCATCAAATAGCTCGACACGAATCGCCTCTCTCTCTGAATCGGCAGGGAAAATATCGATGATCTCCCCCCGTACCCGAAAAGTACCCCGCTGCAGCACCGCATCGTTCCGAGTGTATTGCAGCTCCGCCAGCCGCCGCAGCACTGACTGGCGATCAACCAGCTCTCCACGAGAGAGGTGGAGCACCATACTAAGGTAGGATTCAGGATCTCCCAGACCGTAGATCGCCGAGACCGTTGCCACAATGATGGAATCTTCTCTCTCTAACAGCGCTTTGGTTGCAGAGAGCCGCATCTGCTCGATATGTTCGTTGATCGACGCATCCTTCTCGATGAAAGTATCAGTCGTCGGCACATAGGCCTCAGGCTGGTAGTAATCGTAGTAGGAGACAAAATATTCCACAGAGTTGTTGGGGAAAAATTCCTTCATCTCTCCATAGAGCTGCGCAGCCAGTGTCTTGTTGTGGGCCATGATCACCGTCGGACGCTGTATCCGCTCAATCACATTGGCCACCGTATAGGTCTTGCCCGATCCGGTCACCCCCAGTAACACCTGATGGGCTAACCCATCCTCCAACCCCTCAACCAAGGCATCAATGGCCATTGGCTGATCACCAGAGGGCCGGTAATCAGAGACCAATTTCAGGGGACGTTCACTCATCGGATTGGAGGATCCTTGCTGCATAAATCGGGGCGGTACAGTATAGTATGACGGTTTTTTTCACCACCTTTTTTCAGGAGCATCCGCCTTGGCGATCTCACTTTCGAGCCGGGTTCAACGAGTAAAACCCTCCCCCACACTAGCCATCACTGCACTGGCGGCACAGCTGCGCAGTGAAGGAAAAGACATCATCGGATTGGGGGCTGGTGAACCCGATTTCGACACCCCGGACCACATCAAGCAAGCGGCGGTTGAGGCTATTGAGAACGGCTTCACCAAATACACCGCAGTGGATGGCACACCCACTCTGAAGCAGGCGATCATCGACAAGTTCCAGCGTGAGAACGGCCTCCAGTATGAGATGAACCAGGTCATGGTTAGCGTCGGCGGCAAGCAGGTCTTCTACAACCTCTGCCAGGCACTGCTCAACGAGGGTGATGAGGTGATCATTCCGGCCCCCTACTGGGTCTCTTACCCAGACATGGTGATGCTGGCGGATGCCACGCCAGTCTTCATCTCTGCCGGAATTGAGCAGAACTTCAAGATCACCCCCGAGCAGTTAGAGGCGGCGATCACCCCCAAGACCAAGCTCTTCGTCCACAACACCCCGTCCAACCCCACCAGCGTGATGTATAGCGAAGCAGAGCTGAAGGCACTGGGTGAGGTATTGAAACATCATCCTCACGTCATGATTGCCTCGGATGATATCTATGAGCATATCCTGCTCGGCGACCTTCCTTTCAGCAACTTGGTAATGGCCACCCCTGAGCTCTATGAGCGCACCATTGTGATGAATGGGGTCTCCAAAGGCTACTCCATGACAGGGTGGCGCATCGGCTATGCTGGCGGCCCTGCTGAAATGATTGCTGCCATGAAGAAGGTGCAGTCACAAAGCACCTCCAACCCCACCTCAATTGCACAGGTTGCCGCAGAGACCGCCCTGAGTGGTGACCAAGCTTGCATCGAAACCATGAACATCGCCTTTCGCCAGCGCAACCAGTTCATTGTTGATAGCCTGAACAGCATCCCCGGCATCCACGCCATCCCTTCTGAAGGGGCCTTCTACGCCTTCGCCAACATCGAAGAAGTCATTGAACGAATGGACGGCATCTCAAACGATACCGAGTTTGCCTCCATGCTACTCAACAAGGCAGAGGTGGCTGTCGTTCCCGGTTCTGCCTTTGGCATGGAGGGGTATATGCGCCTCTCTTTTGCCACCAGCATGGAAAAATTGGAAACCGCAATGGAGCGCATTAAGAATGCACTTTGAGGCGCTCTGATCAGTTAAAAAATTACCTTAAATCGGTCACTTTTTCGTTGACCAGAGCAGAGGGCATCTGTACCATCTGCGCCACTATTCCCCTGTAGCTCAGTTGGTAGAGCAAAGGACTGTTAATCCTTGGGTCACTGGT
>CAZKCT010000078.1:0-5222 GCA_964551545.1 uncultured Piscirickettsiaceae bacterium
AAGCGCCAAATTGACAGCATTGCTTTCATTGACTACAATGAAAGCAGTTATGCGATCATTTTTGGAGTTTATACAATGGCAACATTAACAGTTCGGCAATTTGATGATGACCTAAAAGAGCAGCTTCGCATTAAAGCAGCACATAACCATCGATCGATGGAAGCTGAAGTTCGTGCAATTCTCAAGAGCGCTTTGTCGTCCAATAAGGTTCCAGCCTCCGGTTTGGGCTCGGCTATCCATGAGTTGTTCAAAGAAAAAGGCAGTGTAGATTTGCAGCTTCCAGATCGTAGCATGGCAAGAGAGATTCCTGATTTCTCATGATCCTGCTAGATACGAATGTTATTTCAGAGCTGATGCGTCCCGAGCCAGAGGCAATTGTTCTTGATTGGGTAGACCAGCTTAACCGAGAGACAACTTATATCAGTACGATTAATCAAGCGGAGATTCTTCAGGGAGTGATGCTTCTGCCTGATGGGAAACGGAAGCAGCAGCTGATAAAGGACGCAAAGCAGATGTTTCAAATGTTTGAACAGCGTATTCTTCCGTTTGATATCAGAGCAGCAGAAATCTATGCTGAAGTGGTTGTAGAAAGGCAGCTGCAGGGCCGCCCTATACATTTTCAAGATGCGCAAATTGCTGCAATCACGATTGAGTACGATTGTGCTATCGCAACTCGAAATGTGAGTGACTTTGAAGAGATCGAGAGACTGCAAGTTATTAACCCTTGGCAGTAGCTATGATGTACAAAATAGTTACATCAAAAGAGGCTCTGTATATCAGCATCATACCGTGATGTAACTGTTACGTCAGAATCATAACGGATAGCCCAAAAAAGAGTTGCGCTTCCCATTTTTCGGAGTATCATGAGAACAAAAAGAGAACATAAGTTCTCCTTTTTTTCTCTAATTAACCCATCCGGAGGATATAGCAATGGACCAGAATCGACAAAAAGCACTTGAGGCAGCACTGGGGCAGATCGAGCGGCAGTTTGGCAAGGGCGCAGTGATGCGGATGGGGGATGACAGTGCCCGGCATGATATCGAGGCAGTCTCTACTGGCTCACTGGGACTGGATATTGCGCTCGGCATTGGTGGTCTGCCGCGTGGTCGTGTGGTGGAGATCTACGGCCCTGAGTCCTCGGGTAAAACCACGCTGACCCTCCATGCGGTGGCAGAGATGCAGAAGCTGGGCGGTACAGCCGCCTTTATCGATGCAGAACATGCACTGGATCCTGTTTATGCTGGCAAGTTGGGGGTACAGATGGATGATCTGTTGGTCTCTCAGCCCGATACCGGCGAGCAGGCACTGGAGATCGCCGATATGCTGGTTCGCTCTGGTGGGGTCGATGTCATTGTTGTTGACTCGGTCGCCGCCTTGACCCCGAAAGCAGAGCTGGAAGGGGATATGGGCGACAGCCATGTCGGTCTGCAGGCGCGACTGATGTCACAAGCACTGCGTAAGCTGACGGCCAATATCAAGCGCTCCAATACGCTTGTCATCTTCATCAACCAGATTCGCATGAAGATTGGGGTGATGTTTGGAAGCCCTGAGACCACGACCGGTGGTAATGCGCTTAAATTCTATAGCTCAGTGCGCCTCGATATCCGCCGTATTGGCGCGATCAAAAAAGGGGATGAGATCCTCGGTAACGACACTCGCGTCAAGGTGGTGAAGAACAAGGTGGCGCCACCGTTCAAACAGGTCACCTTCGATATTCTCTATGGCGAAGGCATCTCTCGTGAGGGGGAGATCATTGACTTAGGTGTAGATCAAGGGATCGTCAAGAAATCTGGTGCCTGGTATAGTTATGGAACTGAGAGAATTGGCCAGGGTAAAGATAACGTGCGCCAGTTCCTGAAGGAGCACCCAGAGATGGCGAAAGAGATCGAGCAGCAGGTTCGCGAGAAGTTGTTGCCAGATGTTACACCGAAACTGGAGGTGGTCGAGGGAGATGCGGAGTCGGAGAGCGTAGCGGCCTGATGGTCACCACCCTCGCTCAAAAAGCCGTTGGATCTGGTATGATTCAGCGGCTTTTTTATATAGCGTCTGGCCCGGATGGCGAAATTGGTAGACGCAAGGGATTTAAAATCCCTCGGTGGAAACACCGTGCCGGTTCGATTCCGGCTCCGGGCACCATCTTTCTCCGTTCTTTGTTGGGGGGGGTAGACAACTTGTCTGCTGAACTGGATAATAATCAGTTCGTTAACGGGAACCAACGAGACTGGAGCGGGAAAATGGAAGGAATTCTGAGAAGAGCAGGAAAGGCTCTCCTCTCGACAACGCTACTGCTGGCTGCATTGACTGCAGAGGCATCACATTCGGTACATGATTCGGTTGCGCGCAATGACCTGGTTCAGGTCAAGGCGCTTGTGAAGAAGGGGGCCTCCCTGAATCGTCCTAATCGTTATGATGAGCGTCCACTCCATCTGGCACGAACCGCCGAGATGATGGAGTTGCTGATTGAGGGTGGGGCGGATGTCAACATCAAGAACCGTTTTGGAGATTCGCCACTGCTGCAAGCGGTCTTCAAAGGAGATCATGCGCTGGCTGCGCTGTTGATCAAGCATGGTGCGGACGTCAATCACAGCAATCGTTTTGGAGATACGCCCCTGCAAGAGGCGGTCAACCGTGATCTGATCGTGATGGCCAAGATGATGGTGGATAACGGTGCAAGCCTGGATGTTCAAGGTAAGCATGGAGACACGGTGCTTCACATGGCAGTGCGTCGCGGAAACCGGCCGATGGTACGGATGCTGATTCAGGCAGGTGCCTCAACAGAGGTTAAGAATGATGATCAGTATATTGCGCTGGACTTGGCAGTGGGGCGTAGCATGAAAAGTGATCTAGTTAACTATAAGATGTTTCGCTAACGACGATGTGGCGAATCTGGCTACTGATTGCCCTGTTGGTATTGATTGTGGTGATCATTGCTAGAGTGAAAAAGCGCTAGGAGGCTGTCGGATTTAGGATGCCGTAGCGAGAGAAATCTGATTTGAGGCAAATTTGTTCATCGTTTGAGGCGAATAGCCAAAGCTATTTAACGAAAAGGATGGGGAAATTTGACCAAATTCAGGTTTTTTGCAGTAGGTATTCATAAATCCGACAGCCTCCCAGGATCAAAACAGTAGAAAAAAAGGGATGGCAGATGCCATCCCTTTTTTGTTTCGGTTACCGCCGCCGGTAGTAGGGATATGGGGGCATCGGTGCAGGTGGCGCCAGTCGCGGCATCCTGGGCGCATAGTAGGGTGCTGGTGGTCGTGGACGATAGTTTCCATAACCGCGTGGCATGACGGGCATTGGTGCGACTGCTCTGCGGGGTGGCGCCATTCGGCGATAAGGATCGTTCCATTGCGGGCGTGGTGTAGCGACGGGAGGACGCGGTAGTGGCTTCTTTGCTGCAACCGGTGGCGGAGCGGGACGAGGAGCGGTTGTGCTGACTGGGGGTGGATCCAGCTTTTTTTGTGTGCTCCCAGATCCAACCTGCATGTTGAAATAGGGTTCGCTATTGCTGTAATCGATAGTTTCTCCGGGCCCTTCCTCTGGATCCTCGGTCGGGATAGGCTCTAGACCCCAAGCGGTTGCCAGGTCGTTCTCGTTGCCCCAGGGGCCAAACCACTGAGCAGCACTGATGGAGCTGAAAGTGAGTCCAGCAGCCAGTGCAATCAAAAGTTGTCTCTTCGACATCATGTCGTCTCCAGTTATCCTCAAAATCGCGGATGAGGATAGCAGAAAATGGCGTCAGTCGTATTGGGCGAGCTGGTTCTGATGGATGATTTTCTCCAGCAGTGCCATGTACTCCTCGCCGTTTTTTGCGTAGAGCCCGAGGCCATTGAGCACAAAAGTGCCTGAGGGGGTTAGCAGATTGAGTCGCTGTTGATAACGAAGATTGCGGAACGCCTCAAAGGCGCTGCGAGTGTTAAGAATCAGGAGATATTTCTCAATCGCTGCCTGCAAATCCGGGTAGCGCTCGACCTCATGGGTGGCCCCGTCAGCACGCTGATGGGGGACCATGCCGCAGCCGGGGCGGTTACACCAGATGCCGAAGTAGTTGTTTCCTTCTCGTGCAAAACGGGAGGTGCCCCAGGCGGACTCAATGGCCGCTTGTGCCATCAATAGAGAGAGCGGAACCACATCGGTGCGTTTGATCAGTGCAATCCAGGTTGGCTCATCATCCGAGTCAAATGTCTTGAGGTTGCGCGACTGTGCAAGGCGCAGCACCCACTGCTGCTCCTCGCTGGAGAGCGGGTCGCCCGAACGGTAACGGAGGTAGTGGCTGAGCAGTATGGTTCGCTCTCTCTCCAGTGCATGGAGAAGCGGGCGTGCCTGGCCCTCCATGTGTCGGATAAATGACTGCTTTCGAATCGAAAGATTCTTGATACTCTGAAAGTCAGGGGTTGGCTTGGCGGCGCTATCTTCTATTGTCGAAGTGAGGGGGTTACTCTCCTGTGCGGAGGCGGGAGTAAAGCATGACCAGAGTATCAGACAGAATAGCGTCGCCGCACGCTTCAACTGGAGATGCATCGGTAGCGGCTCTTCTACTCAGTCGCCTCGCTGACAATCTGTTCAAGCATCGCCTCAACCTCCTCCAGTACTTCGCGAGATTTGCTTGATCCAATTTTGGAGAGCTGCAGATAGGAGACGTGCACCATGTTCGGATCGGCCACAGTGGTATAGATGGCAATAGAGTAGGGGCAGAAGATGACATTGGCGGGGTCTGCATCGGTCATCTTGCGAGAGAGTTTGGCGCTACAGAACTCAATCACCTCAGAGCGGGAGAATGCAGAGTTGCTCTTCTCTTCTGTGGCCTCTTTCTCCCCCATGCCGATTTTGCTGCGGGCGGCCTCCATGACAGATTGAGCGGCCTTTTCAACCTTGGTCACCAGATCCTTGCCAGTTCTCTGTAGCATGCCACCCACATCAGAGCGATGTGCAACCACCAGCCCCTGATTAGTGATCCCCTCCTCAATATACTCCTTGATGGTGTCGAACTCCTCCTCAACCGTATGGTTTATCCAGAGCTCGTTGGCGGAGAGCGTGCTGGATAGAAACAGTGCCAGCAGCATGGCAGAGAGCGTGGTGTGAGTGACTGTGATCATGATTTCCCCCCGGTTTTTTCTTCTCAGTCTACCCTGAATTGTCGGTGGTTGCATCGCCGTTTTTTCCTGTGATCGGTTGAACAGAGATGGCAAGCTGGGGTTAAATGGGGGCAATGATTCGTCTTC
>CAZKCT010000079.1:0-5045 GCA_964551545.1 uncultured Piscirickettsiaceae bacterium
CCGATGACCCGGTTCTTTGGGAAACCAGAGTGACGGTAGAAATCCTGACACATGGTATCGACAGGATTGGTTGAGAGCACCACAAGGGCATTGGGGGCGTGTTGGGCGACCTGTTTAGCCACTGATTCAACGACCCCTTTGTTGATCTCCAACAGGTCGTCTCGGCTCATCCCGGCTTTACGGGGGACCCCGGCGGTGATGATGACCACCTCGGCGTCGGCGATTTCTGCGTAGTCACTGGTGGCGGTGATCTCCACATCAACCCCGGCATGGGGGCGCATGGCCATAATGTCGAGCGCCTTTCCTTTGATCGAGTCGATCATTCCCGGCAGGTCAACGATCACCACCTCGGCGTGATCTTTCTCGGTGATCATTAGCGCTAGCGCCATACCAATCTGGCCGCCACCGACCAGTGCAATTTTTCGTGCCTGTAGGCTCATTGATTCATCCTCCCAGATGTGGCAGCGGCTGTGTGTTCAGGGCAAGAGACGCAGACACCGCAATATGTAGGTTTATCGTTTGGTGAAGGGTACCGGTTGGGACTCCTTGCTGGATGGGGTCGAGCAGCTCCCACTGCTGCCGCAGGCCCCGCAGCCGGGGCGATAGAATTGGTCCGGGTCTTTGCGTTTTAGCCACTCTTGAAACAGTACCCAGCCAACGAGCAGAGCGACTAAACCAAGAATGGGCAGGATGTAACTCATGAAGAGAATAGCCCTGCAAATCCCATAAATGCCATCGACAGGATGCCGGCAATAATTAGGTTAAAGGCAGTACCCTGAATCAGTTTGGGTACATCGGTGAGTTCACTCTCCTCGCGTAGTCCGGCCACCAGGACCATTGCGAGCGTGAAACCGCCGCCAGCCCCCAGTGCATAGACGATGCTCTCCATAAAGCCATATTCACGGTTGGTGGCAAAGATCGCCAGACCGAGAATGGCGCAGTTGGTGGTGATCAGTGGCAGGAAGATACCGAGTGAGCGGAACAGTGAGGGGCTCACTTTCTTGATTAGCATCTCGATAAATTGCACCGTACTGGCGATCACCACAATAAAGCTGATCAGTCGCAGATAGGGGGCGTGTGGGAGGATATAGGTGTTGAGTGTCCAGGCGCAGATGGCGGTGATCAGCAGTACGAAAGTGGTGGCGAAACCGAGGCGGACGGAGGTCTCCAGTTTGCCCGAGACCCCGAGGAATGGGCAGAGGCCAAGGAAGTAGGCGAGCACAAAGTTGTTGACCAGCAGGGCGCTGATAAAAATCCAGAGGAAGTTCTGTAGCGTAGGATCGGTCATGATGCACGCTCCTCAGCCATCTGGTAGTTGAGTTGTGCCTGCTTGCGCTTCTCGGTGACCCAGTTGAAGAACAACAGAATCAGCCCTAGCGTGAGGAAACCGCCTGGTGGCAGGATCATGATCACCCAAGGTTCGAAGCTGGGGCCAAATAGATTGAAGCCAAATAGCGCGCCCTCTCCCAGAATTTCCCGTACTCCGCCCAGTGCCAGCAGCGCAAAGAGGAATCCGGCCGACATGCCAACGGCGTCCATGACGGCATAGCCCACACTATTACGTGAGGCGAACGCCTCTTGGCGTCCCAAGATTAGACAGTTGGCGGTAATCAGTGGAATAAAGGCGCCCAATTCTTTGTGGATCTTCGGGAAGAGTGCCAATAGGCTGTAGTCGATGATGGTGACAAAGGTGGCGATAATGATGATGTATGCTGAAATACGCACCTGCTTTGGAATCAGGCTGCGCATCACTGAGACCAGAAAACTGGAGCCGACCAGTACAAACAGGGTCGCTAGTCCCATTGCAAGAGCGTTGGTTGCGGTGTTGGTGACTGCCAGCATTGGGCACATACCCAGTACCTGGACGAAGACGGGGTTGTCTCGCCATAGGCCTTTCATCATCTCTTCATATGGGCTGGTGGGTGTTGCCATTACTCAGCCTCCTTCTTCTCAGGGAGTGGAATCCCATGGGTAGGAATTTTATGGATCCAGCGTGCGTTCCCTTCGTTGATAATGCGTACCACGGCCTTTGCGGAGATGGTGGCGCCAGTGATCGCATCGACCTCATGCGGCTCGTCGCGCAGCCCCTTCTTGACCACTACAGGTTCGGGGTCAATTGAGAGGTCCGCAAAATTGGAGACGAAGTAGAGATCCTTGTAGATCTTGTCGCCCAGTCCAGGGGTTTCACGGCTCTCCAGAATCTCCATGCCCACGATCTTGCGCTTTTCCGGAATGTAACCGTAGAGCAGGGCGATGGTGTCCTGAAAGCCGGGGCCAGCACTGGGGATAGCGTAACCGACGAATTCGCCTTGCTGGTTGTAGCCGCCGTAGAGGGTGAACTCGTCGCTCCCTTTTTCGGTGCGGAAGCGCAGGGTGTTATTGTCGAGCTGGTATTTGCGCATCTCCGTTACGTTGGGCAGCACTTTGAAGACGGCCGCTTTCAGCTCCTCGGCCTTGTTGTGGGTGATGGTGGGCAAGGTCGCCTCATAGATGCTGACAATGGCGATACCGGAGATCAGCCCTGCCACCGCGAGCGTGGAGGCGAGGCGAAAGGAGGAGGGCTCCTTCTGCTCTACCGGCGGGCTCATTTTGCGCTCCTGCCGACATTTCGGCCAAATACGCGGGGCTGGGTATAGCGATTAATCAGTGGAGTCGCCGCATTCATAAAGAGGATGGCATAGAGCACGCCCTCTGGTAGACCGCCAAAGTTACGGATCAGTACAACCAGTAGCCCAACCCCAATGCCGAAAATCCATGCCCCTTTTGGGGTGACTGGTGAGGTGACCGGATCGGTCGCCATATAAATTGCTCCCAGCAGCATGCCGCCGGAAAAGAGGGTAAAGTGGATATCCGGGAAGCGCGCAGGGTCGATTTGCTGCAACAACAGTGTAAAGACACCGGCAGAGAAGAAGATCGCCAGCGGAATACGCCACTCCAGTGCGCGACGGATCAGCAGGTAAACACCACCCAGCAACAGTAGCAGGCCACTGGTTTCCCCCAGTGATCCAGCGGTGTTACCAAACATTAGATCGAAAATAGGGGTGCCGGTCTGCTCGAATTTCATTAGCCCCAGCGGGGTGGCGGCGCTCATTCCGTCCATCGGAGGCGCCTGCATGAAGGGGACGGCCAGCGTGCTGGAGTAGAGGTTGAAGAACTGCTCTGGCCCCTGTGCCACATGCCAAGTGGTCATTGCAATAGGGAAGGTGCCCAATAGAAAGGCGCGCCCCACAACGGCGGGATTAAAGAGGTTGTTGCCGAGTCCGCCCCACAAGGTTTTACCGAGACCGATAGCCGCTGCGCCGCCAATCCATGCCATCCACAAAGGCAGAGCAGGGGGAAGGGTCATGCCTAGCAGAACGCCAGTGAGTAGTGCGCTGCCATCTCCCAGTGCCAGGGTGCGTTGCTTTTTTGGGGTAAAGAGCCATTCGGTCATCAAAGCACCGAGAATGGTGGCGATGACAACCAGCAGGGCGCTGAGGCCAAAATACCAGATTCCAGCCAGCAGTGCGGGCATCAGCGCCAGCAATACGTCACGCATTGCAGTGGGTACTTGAAGCCCCTGTTTCAGTAGTGGGGCAGGCTGGAGGAGTAGGTCAGGCTCTTGCTTCATGCTCAAAAATAGAGGGAGAGAGTTTTCATGTGGCTCTGCTCTGTTCGATCCCTCGAAGTTGGTAGAGTTTTCAGGCTGTAGATTCTGCCATAAACACTCCGAGAAATGGATGCTACTCCGCTATGGCGCTATATGTAACCTTAATGGCTGATTGATGAAAGAGTGGTTTTATGGTGCCGTAGAGACAAACCAGTTTTTCGAGAGAGCTGTTGGAGAGTGCGCTGTCTCATGTTATTGACGGCGAAGTAGAGTAAGCCATATCAGTATGGAGGGAGTATGCCTGAGAAGGAGTTGAGGCCGATGAAGCAAACACATAACAATACTATTGAGTTGCAGACATGATCAAAACATATCTCTACTGGCAAATGCTCCGGTACGGTAAGATATGGGGAAACAGAAATTATTGCTCATGACTGAAGAAGAGAAAATCACTGCAATTGCTAGGCAATTCTTGGAGAGTGTATCCCGACACTTTGATGTAAAAAATGGATACCTCTTTGGTAGTCGTGCGCGGGGTGATTATCATATAGAGAGTGATGCTGATATTGCTGTTCTCCTGAGGGGAGAGAAGGGCGATTTCATGGATAGTAAACTCATGATGGATGATATCGCCTACGATACATTGCTTGACACAGGTGTTCGTATACAGCCACTTCCTGTCTGGGAAGAGGAATGGGAGCATCCACAGCGATTTTCGAACCCTTATCTTCTAATAAATATTGCTCGTGATGGAATTCAGCTGTGATCACTGCGGAAGAGTTGATGGTGAAAGCTGAAAAGGCTTTGGCTTCAGCGCAAATCCTTCTCCGAGCGGATGATCCGGATGGTGCATGTAACCGTGCCTATTACGCAATGTTTGATGCGGCGCGAGCAGCGCTTCACTATGTGGGTAAGGAAGAAATTGCGATAACAACCAAAACCCATAGTGGAATGATTACTGCGTTCAGTCTTCATTTGGTCAAAACAGAGGTTCTTAATGTACAGCTTGGACGCTCTTTGAACAAGGTAGAAGATATTCGTTTGATGGCTGATTATATGGGAACATCTGTTGATGCAGAAAAGGCACAGTGGTCAGTTGATCAAGCTGAGATGTTTGTAAGTGCTGTGAGTCAAAAATTCGACAACTGATTGTTGTGAGTGACCTAGAAAACTATATTGTCCACAGAAGGCAGAATGATTCAGTATTTCGTAGGAGGTTTGATGAGGGGTACTAGGCCTTCAAGATTGGGGTTGCTTTAAAGCGGACACGAATGCAGTCTGGTATGACTCCAAAGCAGATTGCCGAAAAGATCCATGCCCATAGATCAGAAATTTTTTAGGGTTGGGGCTCATGCAGAATCTGTTCGACTTACAGAAAAACACAGGTAGGAAACAAAAAACCCATCGAAAAGTGATTTTTTCAATGGGTTAGTCGCGGTTATTGGCGGAGAGGCAG
>CAZKCT010000080.1:0-4928 GCA_964551545.1 uncultured Piscirickettsiaceae bacterium
AGATCGAGTAATATAGCGCATCAAACTGACTCCCAGATTTTTTCGATGATTGTAGAATCTCCATTCTACAGGGGCAAAGTGGTCCACCATCCGTTTTTTCTGGCCACTCTCCAGCGCCACTTAGAGAAAAATCAAGATTACTATCGACAACAAGCCGGTAAAATAGCGCCATGTCTGCAGATCTCTTACACCCCCCACTCCCTCAATCCAGCGGTGATCGGATCCACTGGGGGCAGCTCTATGGAAGTATTCGGGGACTGTTACTTACTCGTGCTGCACTACATGCAGATGGCCCACTCTTAGTCCTGCTTAAAGACACGCCCACCCTGAACCGGATTGAAGAGGAGATTCGCTTTTATAGCAGTGGCGGCGAAGTGGAACTACTCACCTTCCCAGACCAAGAGACACTGCCTTACGACCGCTTCTCCCCTCACCCCGACATCACCTCTCGTCGACTGGAGGTGATGACGCGTCTACCAACACTGAAGAGAGGGATTGTGCTCGCCACCATCCCTACTTTAATGCAGCGCATCCCTCCGGCCCACTATGTTCAGGGGCACGCCTTTCATCTCACCGTTGGTGAAGCCATTGACCGTGACGCCTTCCGTCTACGACTGCAGCGTAGCGGTTACCACGCCGTCTCTCAGGTGGTTGAGCATGGTGAATACGCATTCCGCGGATCGATTATCGATCTTTTCCCGATGGGTGCCGAGGCCCCTTATCGTATCGATCTGTTCGATGATGAAATTGAGAGCTTGCGACTTTTTGACCCGGAAAATCAGCGTACGGTGGAATCGGTTCCCGAGATCCATCTGCTCCCAGCACGAGAGTTTCCACTCAGCGAAGAGGGAGTACGCCACTTCCGTCAGTCCTGGCGCAGCCAGTTTGAGGGCGACCCGCAGCAAAGTCCTATCTATCGAGATATCAGCCAAGGGCTAGTCCCCTCCGGCATCGAGTACTACCTCCCTCTCTTTTTTGATCAGTGCGCAACGCTGTTTGATTACCTCCCAGAGCAGTGCCTCATGGTTCGAGACACAGAGAGTGAGGAGAGTGCAGACCATTTCTGGCAGGAGGTCCGTGAGCGTCACCAGGATCAATCCTATGACCGGGAGCGTGCAGTCCTCAATCCCGAACAGATTTTCATCACAACCGATCAGCTATTCCAGCAGATCAACCGCGCCCCACAGGCGATCATTGGGCACTTTGAGTTGGAGGAGAAGGCGGGACACTTTAACTTTGGAAGCCGTAAGCCCATGCAACTGGGTGTCGAGGGTCGAAATGAGGAACCACTGACACGGCTGATGCAGTTTCTGGAGCAGTTCAGTGGACGAGTGGTGATTGCAGCAGAGTCTGCAGGCCGTCGAGAGGCACTACTGGAGATGTTTCGTGCCAGAAATTTACGTCCTCACACCCTCTCAGACTGGAGCACATGGCTAACCAGCAACGAGCCGCTCTCTATTCTTGTTGCCCCTCTGGAAGAGGGCCTGCTGCTCGACCACCCTTCACTGGCTGTCATTACCGAATCACAGCTCTTTGGCGAACAGGTGCTGCAGCGCCGACGCCGGCGATCAAAGAAGGGGGGCATCAGCGCTGATGCCGTCATCCACCATCTCTCAGAGCTACAGATCGGTGATCCCGTTGTTCATCTCGACCATGGCGTTGGGCGTTACCGCGGACTGGTCTCCTTGCAGGCCGGTGGCAGTGAGGCCGAGTATCTGCTGCTGGAGTACACCGGCGAGGACAAACTCTATGTCCCGGTCACTGCCCTCCATCTCATTGGGCGATACAGCGGCACCGACCCAGAGCATGCCCCGATCCACCGCCTCGGTAGTGATCAGTGGCAGAAGGCACGGCGCAAGGCGGCAGAGAAAGCCCGGGATGTGGCCGCCGAGCTGCTGGAGATCTATGCACGCCGTGCTGCACAGCAAGGACACGCCATCCCCTCCCCCGATCTGGAGTATCAGCAGTTCTCCGCCCAGTTCCCGTTTGAGGAGACCCCAGACCAAGAGGATTCGATTGATGCAGTGATCTCGGATCTCACTGCCAGCCAGCCCATGGATCGACTGATTTGCGGGGATGTCGGCTTTGGCAAGACCGAGGTGGCGATGCGGGCCGCTTTTCTGACAGTACAGAACGGGCGACAGATTGCCGTACTGGTTCCCACCACGCTGCTGGCACAACAACATTATGAGAATTTCAGTGACCGTTTCGCCGACTGGCCCTTCAAGGTCGAGGTACTCTCCCGCTTCAAAAGCAAGAAAGAGACCGATCAGACACTAAAACAACTTGCCGAGGGGAAGGTCGACATTGTGATCGGCACCCATAAATTGATCCAACCCTCGGTCCAGTTTCACAACCTCGGAATGGTGATTATCGACGAGGAGCACCGCTTTGGTGTGCGCCAGAAAGATCAGTTCAAGAAGCTGCGCTCCGAGGTCGATGTCCTGACACTGACCGCAACCCCCATCCCTCGAACCCTCAATATGAGCATGTCGGGGCTACGTGACCTTTCAATCATCGCCACCCCACCCTCCAACCGCGTTGCAATCAAGACCTTTGTCAGAGAGTGGGACCCCGCACTGATTCGCGAGGCCTGCCTGCGCGAGATCCACCGTGGTGGGCAGGTCTACTTTCTCCACAATCAAGTCGAGAGCATTGAAAAAATGGCGCGTGAGCTACGGGAGCTTCTACCGGAGGCGACCATCGACATCGCACATGGGCAGATGCGTGAACACCAATTGGAGCAGGTGATGCGCAACTTCTATCACCGCCGTTTCAACATTCTGGTCTGCACCACCATCATTGAGACCGGCATTGATATCCCCACCGCCAACACCATCATTATGAACCGTGCTGATCGACTGGGGCTGGCACAGCTCTATCAACTCCGAGGCCGTGTGGGGCGCTCACACCATCGCGCGTACGCCTATCTGGTCATCCCCCCAAAAGGGAGCATCACCCCAGATGCCGTGAAACGGTTAGAGGCCATCGAGTCCCTGGAGGAGCTGGGTGCTGGATTCACGCTGGCGGTCCATGACATGGAGATTCGTGGTGCCGGAGAGTTATTGGGAGATGGACAGAGCGGCCATATGCAGGAGGTCGGTTTTGATCTCTATGCCGAAATGTTGGAGCGTGCAGTTCAGGATCTGAAGAGTGGTCGTACCCCCGACCTGGAGCAGCTGGACGAGCAAAAACTTGAGGTCAACCTTGGGGAGCCCGCTCTCCTACCCGATGATTACCTACCGGATGTCAATGCGCGTCTGGTCCTCTACAAGCGCATCGCTGCAGCCAAAGACCAAGAGGAGCTGGGGGAACTACAGGTAGAGATGATCGACCGTTTTGGCCTGCTGCCACCTGCCACTCGAAATCTATTCGATACGACCTCACTCAAACTGACCGCTACACCATTGGGGATTGATAAAATTGAGGCAACCACAGAGGAGATCCAGCTGGTTATCGGCAATCAACATCAACTGGATCCACTACAGTTGATCAAACTGATTCAGCAACAGCCCGACCGTTACCGACTACGCGGACAAGATCGCTTTAGCATGACTCTGGAGAGTGAGAGTGTTGCAGAGCGGCGAGCGGCCATTGAAACCTTACTCGACCAGTTGGCTGCCACCAAGAAGACCGAGCACTAGGGGCGATCAACCAGCAGGTGGTACCCCTCTGCCTGGCGCTCAAGCTGCAGCTCGAACCCCAACTGCTGAAGAATGGTACCGCCAGCAACCAACGCCAGTTGATAGAGCTGATCAATAAATTGTGGCTGACCACTCATCCCCTGATAGATGACCTTACCGGTATTAATGGACAACCCCCAGAGAGCATCTGATCGTTGGCAGATTTGATCTGCTGGCAACAGGCGAGTCATATCACGCAGTGTAGCGGTGGCCAACGCCAGATCAAACTGATCTTGCCCTTTCGGTGGCTGTGAATTCTGTGTCCACTCAATGACCCCCTCTTTATGCAAGCGGGCACTCCACATCACGCTATCTACCATCTCCGGTACACTCTTTAGCGCATTCTGTTCGACACGTGCCCAGTTGGTAAGGAGGTTGATATTGGCCTGCATAGCACGGAGGGAGTCACCAACGATCTGGCTCACCTCATGATCGACATCAATGGATTGTCTTTGCAGAATTCCCAGATACATCTGCACTGCATTGAGAGGCTGCCTGAGATCATGCGCCGCATCGGCGAGAAACTGCTGCAGAGAAAGATTTAGTAGCAGATCCTGCTCATCCATACTGGCGAAGAATACGGGCCGCCTCAGAACGGCTCTTAACCTCCAGCGCACGCAGAATGGAGTGAACATGCTGACTGACCGTTCCCTCGGTGATCCCGAGATGGGTGGCAATCTCACGATTCCCCATTCCATCATTGATCAGGTAAAGAATCTCCTGCTGACGCTGAGTCAATCGCTCAACAGGGCCACTCAGCGACTGCTCAATATCGGGAAAATGGGCCTCGCCAGAGAGTACCTGCTGCAGTGCCGCTTCCATCTGTTCATGCTCCAGCGATTTCAGGATATAACCCTGAACTCCTGCATGAATGGCTGAACGAATATCGGTACGGCTCTCCGAGCTGGTAATAATGACAATGGGCAGGTCAGGGAAGCGGGTGCGCACCTGATAGACCCCATCAAACCCCTCCATATCAGGCATTCTCAGATCGAGCAGAAGTAGGTCAACGGGGTGCTGCTCCAGCTGTTTCATCACAGCGTAGAGGTTTTTCGCCTCAAAATAGCGCCCCTTCTCAGAGATATGCTCCAGCAGCAGACGGACCCCCTTGATATAGAGTTCGTGATCATCGGCAATCAGGATGTTCAACAGGCAGCTCCCCCGAGTTATAAAGTTTCACTGATCATATCACTCTCATCAATGAATACCAGAATCGTATTGAGAGAACTGACAATTATCATAAAT
>CAZKCT010000081.1:0-4784 GCA_964551545.1 uncultured Piscirickettsiaceae bacterium
TAGGCTGTAACAGAGTTAGGCGTGTATAATACGCATGCTGCACCTTGTGAGGAGGAGTAACAACTTTTGAGGTGACAGCACCAGAATGAGTAATGGGGGTCTACTTCGAAAAGTAGACCCCTGTTTTTTTATGCTCCGTTGATTGATCGTGAGGTTTGAATGTTCCAGCTAGGTTGCGCCAGTCGTGTCTGTTTTCAAAATGAGATTCTTTCCGGGCTGACCGTTGCACTCGCACTGGTTCCTGAGGCGGTTGCATTTGCATTTGTTGCTGGGGTGGATCCTCTGGTGGGGCTCTATGCTGCCTTCATGGTGGGGTTGCTGGCCTCCATTTTTGGTGGGCGCCCAGGGATGATCTCTGGTGCCACCGGTGCGATGGCGGTGGTGATGGTCTCACTGGTTGCCGAGCATGGGGTCGAGTATCTGTTTGCTGCGGTGGTGCTGACGGGGGCCATTCAGATTGCTGTCGGACTGATGAGACTGGGGAAATATATTCGCATCGTTCCCCATCCGGTGATGTTGGGGTTTGTCAACGGATTGGCGATTGTGATCTTTCTGGCGCAGATCCAGCACTTTCAATTCACCACAGAAGAGGGGGTGGTCAGCTGGATGAGTGGTGATCCACTGATGCTGTTTGCAGGGCTGATTTTATTGACCATGTTCATAATCCATTATTTGCCTAAGTTGACGGGGGCATTCCCCGCCTCACTGGCAGCAATCCTGGTGGTTTCACTATTGGTCATTGGGCTGGATTTGGATACCAAGCGGGTCTCCGATCTGGCCTCGATTGAGGGTGGGTTCCCCAGCTTCCATATTCCGATGGTTCCGCTGAACTGGGAGACGCTCTATATCATTCTCCCTTATGCGGTGATTCTTGCGGCCGTTGGATTGATTGAGTCCCTGCTGACATTGACCCTGATTGATGAAGTGACAGACACCCGTGGTCAGGGAAACCGGGAGTGTATTGGTCAGGGAATTGCCAATACCACAACAGGCCTGTTTGGTGGAATGGGGGGCTGCGCGATGATTGGTCAGAGCATGATCAACGTCAACTCGGGCGGAAAAGAGCGCCTCTCTGGGATATCTGCTGCACTTTTCTTGCTGAGTTTCATTCTATTCGCCTCAGATTTGATTGAGATGATTCCTATGGCGGCATTGGTTGGGGTGATGTTTATTGTGGTTCTGGGGACCTTTGAGTGGTCCAGTTTTCGTATCATGCGCAAAATTCCCGCCAAGGATGCCTTTGTGCTGGTGCTGGTCTCCGGGGTGACGGTGGCTACAGATCTGGCAATTGCGGTGGTGGTTGGGGTGATCGTTTCTGCCCTGTTTTTCGCTTGGGAGCATGCCAAACACATCAACGTGGATCAGCGGGATGAGGCGGATGGTGCCCGGATCTATGAATTGAACGGGCCGCTCTTTTTCGGTTCGGTAAAGAACTTTCTCGATCTATTTGATCCGAAAAGTGACCCGAATGAGGTCATCATTGAGTTCAAGAATTCCCGGGTGGCCGACCACTCGGCGATTGAGGCCATTGATACGTTGGCTGAGAAATATCTGCGAGCAGGAAAGCAGCTCCATCTCCGTCACTTGAGCCCAGAGTGTCGGGTTTTGCTCCACAAGGCCGGTGATCTGGTCGAGGTCAATATGCTTGAAGATCCGGTCTACCATGTTGCAGATGATAAATTAGCGTAGCAGAATGGGCGCATTCAGAGATCGATAGGAGGAGTTTTCATGCCATCATTTGATACCGTTTCCGAAGTGGACCTTCACGAGGTGAGCAATGCGGTCGACCAGACTGCTCGCGATATCAGTAACCGTTTTGACCTGAAAGGGACAGGAGCGGCAGCCGAAGAGGAGAATGGTGAGATTCTGATCAAGGCGGATAATGAGTTTCAACTCAGCCAGGTGATGGATATCCTGCGTGGAAAGTTGGCCAAGCGTGGTGTGGACGCAGAGGCCCTGAATCCGGGAGAAGTGGAGAGCAATGTTAGTGAGGCACGCCAGAAGGTTTCACTGGTTCAAGGGATTGATACAGCGACAGCAAAACAGCTTGTTAAGCTGATCAAACAATCAAAGATCAAGGTACAAGCAGCGATTCAAGGGGAGAAGGTTCGCGTGACT
Source organism: uncultured Piscirickettsiaceae bacterium (assembly GCA_964551545.1). Lineage (GTDB taxonomy): Bacteria > Pseudomonadota > Gammaproteobacteria > Thiopontia. The sequence goes on from CAZKCT010000081.1 coordinate 2,119, forward strand.
GGAAAAAAACGGGATGACCTTCAAGCAGTGATGGCGCTGCTGAAAGAGGAGAAAGTCTCCGTTCCGCTGCAGTTCAACAACTTCAGGGACTAACCTTCTGTGCTATGGAGATCCGGGTCTCTCTCGTAAAGCAACAACTCTGCCTCTATCAAGGTGAGGTGATGCAGTCGTGCTATCCAGTTTCTACCGCGCTTAATGGTGCGGGAGAGAAAAATGGAAGTGGCTGCACCCCGAGAGGCGCCCACCGGATTCGTGTCAAGATTGGTGAAGGGTGCCCCGAAAACAGTGTTTTTGTCGGGCGACGTCCTACTGGAGAGCGTTATACCTCAGAGCTGGCACAATCCTATCCTGAACGAGACTGGGTTCTGACCCGGATTCTCTGGCTCACCGGATTGGAGTCGGGGATGAATCGAGGGGGTGATGTCGATACGTTGCGGCGGATGATCTACATTCATGGCACCCCGGACCAGGAGCCAATGGGGGTTGCCCGTTCACATGGCTGTATTCGGATGCGGAATCAAGATCTGCTTGTCTTGTTTGATCAGGTCGATGCGGGTGTTCCAGTATTGATTGAGGAGAGATAGAAGATGAGCCTGGGACCACTGATGGTAGACCTGGATGGTGTAGAGCTTTCGGCAGAGGAGCGAGAGATTCTTGCGGACCCACGGGTCGGTGGGATTATTCTTTTTAGCCGTAATTACCACTCTCCTGAACAGTTGACGCGGCTTTGTCAGCAGATTCATCAGATTCGCACGCCGCCCCTATTGATTGGGGTTGACCATGAAGGGGGGCGTGTGCAGCGCTTTCGTGAAGGGTTTAGCGAGATTCCGCCAATGGGGCAGATGGGTGCGCTATTGGATCGCAACCAGAAAGTAGCCCACCAAGTGACCGAGTCAACGGGGTGGCTGATGGCTGCTGAGTTGATCAGTTGTGGCGTCGATTTCAGTTTTGCGCCGGTACTGGATCTTGCTCACGGGGTGAGTGGGGTGATTGGGGATCGAGCCTTTCATCGACAGCCCGAGCATGTCGCGGCATTGGCGCAGAGCTGGATGCGAGGGATGCACCGTGCGGGCATGGGGGCGGTTGGGAAACATTTCCCCGGTCATGGTGGTGTGACCGCAGACTCTCATGTTGCGGTACCGGTGGATGAGCGCAGCTACGCGGACCTGCAGGTGGATGATCTGATTCCATTTGAGCGCATGGTCAATTATGGGCTGGAGGGAATCATGCCAGCGCATGTCTATTACAGTGCGATTGATCCAGAGCACCCGGCTGGTTTTTCCCGCTTCTGGTTGCAGGAGGTGCTGCGTGGACGGCTCGGCTTTCATGGCGCGATCTTTAGTGATGATTTGAGTATGGAGGGTGCCGGTAAGGTGGGCGGCTATCCTGATCGCGCGGCCGCCGCAATGGAGGCAGGATGCGACATGGTGCTGGTTTGTAACCATCGAGAGCATGCCATTGAGGTGCTGGATTCACTGGAAAATCGTCCTGACCCCTTGGTCACTGCGCGATTGACACGGCTGCACGGTCGAGAGGTGATCGACCGACAGGCGCTACAGCAGAGTCGTGATTGGCAACAAGCGGTTGATCGAATCCATCGTCTGGAAGAGATCCATACCCAGGAGATGGAGCTATGACGGTATCACTACAAGAGATTGAGCAGGTTCGCAAAGAGGCGGACTGTCTCTGGGAGCCACAACAGATTGAGGTGGCACTGGACCAGATGGCAGAGCAATTGAGTGAGCGGATTGCTGATCGACATCCGCTGCTGCTCACAGTCATGAATGGTGCTGTGATTCCGATGGGCTATCTGCTCACCCGCCTCGACTTTCCGCTACAGGTCGATTACGTTCACGCCAGTCGTTATGGCAGCGAACTGAGTGGCGGGGCGCTGGAGTGGGTCGCACGTCCACAGATTACCCTGCAGGATCGCACGGTGGTCATTGTCGATGATATCCATGATGAGGGGGGGACGCTGCAGGCGCTACAAAAGTGGAGTGAGCAACAAGGTGCGCGTGAAGTGGTTACGGTGACTTTAGTGACCAAGCTTCATGACCGCAAGATTGCGCCCCCCTCGGACTTCAATGCGCTGACGGTCCCGGATCGTTACGTCTTCGGCTTCGGGATGGACTACAAGGGCTATCTGCGTAACCTGCCCGGCATCTATGCCGTCAAGGGAATGTGATGAGCGAGAACCGAGAGCTGCTATTTGTGATCGAGTATGGGGTCTACCCGGAGCTGATTCGTGCGCTGCAGGGCACAGAGTACACGGTTACTGTTGAACACCAGATGCGCAAAGCAATCTCTTTCCTGAAGAAAAAAGCCCCTTCCACTGTTGTCGCTGAGTTTTTCCATGAACCGGCATTTCGAGACCGTGTCAGCAATCTGGAGTCGATGCTGGCCCATATTCAGCGCAAGCTGCCCGAGACACGGGTGATTGTCATCTATAATCCGGGAGATGAGCCCTTCCTCAAGCAAGTGATGGGGCGCTTCCCGGTGGATGAAACATTAGCAAATCCGGTTTCACCAGAGCAGCTGGTCCAGCTTGTTTGATTTTCTATCTGTTACCGAATCAGTATTCAATGAATATATTGACAGTAATGAAGCAAAATGATACATTCTGCAGGGTTTTTGAGGAAGAAATTGTAATTTATTAATTAGATATT
>CAZKCT010000082.1:0-4667 GCA_964551545.1 uncultured Piscirickettsiaceae bacterium
ATCAACAAGCCGGTTGACAACGTTCCACCAATCCGTACTATCTTCATCCAAGCGCTGATTTGAGCTCAGCTTGCGAGCGCTATAAAAGTACGGCTAAAGCGATGCAGGTCCAGATTCAAAACCCGCTCGCAAATCGTTGAGCGGGTTTTTTTATGGATGGAGAGAATTAATAAAATGAGTAACGAACACCTGTTTACCTCGGAATCCGTTTCCGAAGGCCACCCAGACAAGATGGCCGACCAGATCTCTGACGCGGTATTGGATGCCCTGCTGAAAGAGGACATCCACTCTCGTGTCGCCTGCGAAACCATGGTCAAGACCGGCATGGTGGTCCTCGCGGGCGAGATCACCACCAACGCCTGGGTCGATACCGAACAGCTGGTCCGCGATGTTGTCTGCGGCATTGGCTATGACTCTGCCGAGGTTGGCTTTGACGGACAGACCTGCGCTGTTCTCTCCGCCATCGGCAAACAGTCCGGCGACATTGCGATGGGCGTCGATGAGTCCGAAGACCACGAACAGGGGGCTGGTGACCAGGGACTGATGTTCGGTTACGCCTCCAACGAGACCGATGTCCTGATGCCGGCCCCCATCACCTACTCCCATCGACTGGTTGAACGTCAGGCTGAACTGCGCAAAAGCGGGGTACTCTCCTGGCTACGCCCGGATGCCAAGAGTCAGGTCACCTTCCGTTACAGCGATGGCAAGCCAGTCGGGATCGATGCTGTCGTCCTCTCCACCCAGCACGACCCCGATATCGCTTACAAAGATCTGCAAGAGGCAGTTCTGGAGGAGATCATCAAACCGGTCCTGCCTGCTGAATGGCTGGATGCCAACACCAACTATCACATCAATCCCACTGGCAACTTTGTGATTGGTGGTCCCGTCGGGGATTGCGGCCTTACTGGACGCAAGATCATCGTTGATACCTATGGCGGCATGGCTCGCCACGGTGGCGGCGCATTCTCCGGCAAAGACCCCTCTAAGGTTGACCGTTCAGCTGCGTATGCCGGGCGTTATGTTGCCAAGAATATTGTTGCCGCAGGCCTTGCCGAACGCTGCGAAATTCAGGTCTCCTACGCGATTGGCGTTGCCGATCCAACCTCGATCTCAGTCGAGACCTTTGGCACAGGCATGATTGAAGACAGCAAGATCGAGGCCCTGGTGCGCGAGCACTTCAACCTCAAGCCGCGTGGCATTGTCGAGATGCTCGACCTGCTGCGCCCAATCTACCAGCAGACCGCCTCTTATGGCCACTTTGGCCGTACCGAAGACGCATTTACCTGGGAGCGTACCGACAAGGCCAATGAGCTGCGAGATGCTGCAGGCATTTAACCACTAGAAATTCTCCCTGCCTCGGGGAGCGCTGCAACGATCATACAAAACCCTATTGATCGCCAGGCCCGAGGCAGAGAGTCTAAACACTGTAACTGCGCTCTCGATTGAACCAATGAAGGAAATAGACCATGAGTAATATCGAGACCACAGCTAACACTACGAGTGACATTGGTCACTCGCGGTCATCTAAGGAAAACTACGTCATTGCCGACATGAGCCTCAAAGATTGGGGCCACAAAGAGCTGCGCATCGCCGAAGTGGAGATGCCTGGCCTGATGGCGCTGCGCGAGAAGTATGGCGAAGAGAAACCGCTAAAAGGGGCGCGCATCGCGGGATCCCTGCATATGACCATCCAGACCGGCGCACTGATCGAGACCCTGATCGCACTGGGTGCAGAAGTGCGCTGGGCCTCCTGCAACATCTACTCAACCCAGGACCATGCCGCAGCAGCGATTGCCGACCAAGGCATTCCGGTCTTCGCCTATAAGGGTGAGTCGCTGGAGGATTACTGGCAGTACACCCACAAAATCATGGAGTGGGGAGATGAAGGCCCCAACATGATTCTGGATGATGGCGGTGACGCCACCCTACTGCTGATTTTGGGCGCCAAGGCAGAGAGCGATCTCTCCGTCCTCGACAACCCCACCAGCGAAGAGGAGACCGTACTCTACGCCTCTATCAAGGCGAAGCTGGCAGAAAGCTCCAACTGGTACTCCACCAAGCTGGCCGGCATTCAGGGCGTGACGGAAGAGACTACTACGGGTGTCCACCGCCTCTACCAGATGGAAGAGTCTGGTGAACTCCCCTTCCCTGCCATCAACGTCAATGACTCCGTCACCAAATCCAAGTTCGACAACCTCTACGGCTGCCGTGAGTCTCTGGTTGACGGTATCAAGCGTGCCACAGACGTGATGATTGCCGGCAAGATCGCCGTCGTCCTCGGCTATGGTGATGTGGGCAAAGGCTGCGCACAGTCACTACGTGGCCTCGGCGCGACGGTATGGGTGACTGAGATCGATCCGATCTGCGCACTGCAGGCAGCCATGGAAGGGTATCGCGTGGTCACTATGGATGACGCCGCTGCACAGGGTGACATTTTCGTCACTGCCACCGGCAACTTCAATGTCATCACCCATGACCACATGGTACAGATGAAGCACGAGACCATCGTCTGCAACATCGGCCACTTCGATAACGAGATCGACGTCGCCAACATGAAGCAGTATGAGTGGGAGAACGTGAAGCCACAGGTCGATCACATCACCCTGCCCAGCGGTAACAAGATCCTGCTGCTGGCCGAAGGTCGTCTGGTCAACCTCGGTTGTGCAACCGGCCACCCGAGCTTTGTGATGTCAAATTCATTTACAAACCAGACGCTGGCGCAGATGGAGCTATTCAATCAGGACGGCAGCTACGAGAACAAGGTTTACACCTTGCCGAAGCATCTCGATGAGGAGGTTGCACGTCACCACCTGGCAAAAATTGGTGCCAATCTGACTGAACTGTCAAAACAGCAAGCGGACTACATCAGCGTGCCCGTACAGGGCCCTTACAAGCCTGATCACTACCGCTATTAAAATGTAGCCACGAAAAACCACAAAGCCGTCAGATGCACTTCCAGCCTCTGGCGGCTTTGTGTTTTTAAGCGAGATTGAATAGGATCCCCCGTTATGAACGAGACAACACCACAATTCAGTCTGGAGTTTTTCCCACCCAAAACCGAAGCGGGTACCGAAAAACTCCAAACCACCCAGAAAACCCTGTTTGAAACAGTAAAACCGGCCTACGCCTCAGTCACCTTTGGTGCTGGCGGCAGCACCCAGGCGGGAACCTATGAGACGGTGATGGCCATCCATCAGCAAGGGATTGAGGCAGCCCCCCACCTCTCTTGCATCGGCTCCACCCGTGAGGAACTCTCCAATATCCTCAACCAATACAAGGCGCAAGGCATTCACCGTATTGTCGCCCTGCGCGGCGATATGCCCTCTGGCATGGGCGCCTCGGGTGATTTTCGCTATGCCAATGAGCTGGTCGAGTTCATCCGCCAAGAGAGTGGAGACCACTTCCATATTGAGGTGGCCGCCTACCCGGAATTCCATCCACAGGCCCCCGATGCCTTCAGCGACCTGCAAAACTTCAAACGTAAAGTGGAGGCAGGGGCGAACAGCGCAATCACCCAATATTTCTACAACATCGATGCCTATCTGCGCTTCAATGAAGATTGCGCCATGATGGGGGTGGAGCTGCCGATTGTCCCCGGCATCATGCCGATCACCAACTACAGCAATCTCGCCCGCTTCTCGGAGATGTGCGGGGCCGAGATCCCGCGCTGGATTCGTGAACGACTGATCGCATACAGAGACGACACAGAGTCACTGCGTGCATTCGGTCTCGAGGTCACCACCCGTCTCTGCCAGGATCTGCTCAGCGCAGGCGCACCCGGACTCCACTTCTACACCATGAATCAGTCCGCAGCGACCCTGCAGGTCTTTCAGAATCTGGAACTGGATCAGCTATAGCGGTGGGGCAGAAATTTACTGCACTGGAGCCTGCTCATATTGAGTTCATTGAGCAACAGCCGCTCTATTTTGTGGCCACTGCCCCCAAAGAGGGGCACCTCAACCTCTCGCCCAAAGGATATGACTCACTGCGAATCGTGAGTCCCAGCCGGATCCTCTGGATGAACCTGACGGGCAGTGGCAATGAAACCGCCGCCCACCTGCTGGAAGATGAGCGCATGACACTGATGTTCTGCTCTTTCGGAGCATCACCGCTGATTCTTCGAACCTATGGGATCGCCAAGAGCGTCTATCCAGACGACCCGGAATGGGCTGAACTCTATGCCCGTTTTCCTGCCAACGAGGGGGTACGACAGATCTTCGACCTGGAGATCGACCTGGTGCATAGCTCCTGTGGATTTGGTGTCCCCCAAATGGCGTTGGTGAAACACCGCAACCATCTCGATCGCTGGATCGAAAAAAAGGGGACCGAGGGGATCCGACAATATCAGCAGGAGAAGAATCAGCTCAGTCTCGACGGGAAACCGACACGATAAGTTATTGATTTTCAATTATCGCAGACATAAAAATGCCGATCTGAACGGGGGGGTCCAGATCGGCGGATGCCTCTTCCAATTGGGGGAAGAAGAGCGCATCGTCGAGCCTTGAATGATGCTGAGTTTGAGGAGGAGGGTAAACCCAAGCATCAGCTCTAGTGGCCTATTATAATTTTCTAATACACCGATTGCAACTCCATTCTCACCATTTTTCTCAATAGTTATCATCAGTTTTTTTGCTTAATAGCAATTCATCCATCGCGCTACCCTCTCA
>CAZKCT010000083.1:0-4566 GCA_964551545.1 uncultured Piscirickettsiaceae bacterium
AAGTAAAACTTAATCTGGTCGTGGGGTTTTTCCGGTAATGTCGCTACTGAAAGGCTTCTCAGGCGCTATGAAAAGGGGGTTTCAAGTGCAGCTATTGGTAAAGTGGATCGGTATCTATTCGGTTTGCCCCTATAAACCGCCATCTCTGTGAGGAGCGACTGTGTAAACTGGGTCGTGAAATGGATATTTACATTGATACAAGAGGACTATTGATGATCAGACAACTCTCTCTGCTGCTTCTGTTGGGGCTCCCGCTGTTGGTGAATGGCTCACCAGTGACTGACCTGAAAGGGGTGGATGGCTATGAGCGACGCTCGTTGATTGGACAGATGGTAGATGGGGGGTGGAAGGGGCACCGCTTCTCCCCGCAGCAAGGGCTTGAGCTGCTACAGGGGTTAAGTGGGGGTGATCGTTACTATGCTGCCAAATCACTGTTGGGGGAGAACCGGTTTGGTGCAAACTACCTACCGCAACAGCTCACGGTAGATGAGATTCGTGGACTGCTTGAGGGGATGGGGCATGAGCGCGGTGACCTGATCCACTATCTTGCTGATCGCGGATTGCCGATGGGGAATTTCGGGGTTGCAGAGATCAGGGCGGTGGCTGGTGCGATGGATCCCTGGACGTATGAACGCTCGCTGAAGGCCCTGATGGGAATGAACCGGCTTGAGAAGAGCTACGTGGTGCCGACCTTTTCGGCAGAGCAGGTGGAGCAGTTGCTGTCGGAGGGGGTTGATCGTGTGGGGATGATTCGCTACATGGCGGATCATGCTCAGCTGGCAGACAACCTTTCGGTTGCCGATGCTGAGCAAATGATGAGTGCGGCGACGGGAATGGGGCGCCATGATGCAGTCAAGGCGCTGATCGGCCTGAACCGGAAGAAACAGAGCTATCTCCAGTTGCCGCTTTCCTTCGAGCAGGCGCAGCAGTTGCTGGAGGGGGTGGCGCTACGTTCTGAGATGATCCGCTCCTTTGTGGATCAGGGTGTCTATACAGGTCCGCTCCCTGTGGAGCAGGTGATTGCGATGTTGGAGGGTGTAGAGAAGACAGATCGTTTCAGCAGTCTGAAGATGCTGCTCGGAGAGAATCAGCAGAAGATGGGTTATCTGCAGGGGGCTCTGAGTGCTGCAGAGCTGGAGGCGCTGCTATCCAAAGTGAGTTATCGAGATCAGATGGTTGGACTGATGGCTGATTATGGGGTGATCGCCTCGCCGATGGATCCAGCGCATGCGATGCAGCTATTGCAGGGGTTGGAGCGGGCTGACCGCCATGATGCACTTCGCTCTCTGGTTGGGCACAACGAACTGAACAGGGTCTACCTTTCAAAACCGCTGAAGGTTGAAGAGGTGATGGCGTTGATGGGCCGGGCCGCCTATCGAGGGGAGCTGTTGGGGCTGATGGCTGACCAAGGGCTCTATTCAGGCCTTGATGCTGATCAGCTTCTGGTGCTGATTGATGGTCTGACTGGAGATGATCGATTTGAGGCGGTGATTGCGCTGCTGGGAGATAACTACCAGCAACAGCGCTATTTCAATCAGCCGCTCTCGGTTGCGGATGCGGTGACAGTGCTGGAGCGTATTGCGCGGCGCAAAGAGGTGATTGAGTGGATGGTCAACTCTGGTATGTTGCCTCAGTCGCTGCGTTCCGATGAGATTGATCTGTTACTTGGGCGCCTCTATGGAGAGGAGCGGGAAGAGGTTGAGAAACTGCTGAAGGGGGAAGGCTGATCCGTCCGCCATGTGACAGCGGAGCGCTGTGGGAAGTTGGTGGGCCCACCTGGACTCGAACCAGGGACCAAGGGATTCACTGAACTCTAACGTTTCCGTTAGAAGTGGACTATCTCACCATCCACAGCAGACCTGTTTGGATGCGGGACGCTCTAGCCTGTTATTAAGAACACTGAAGTTCTCAGGTAGTCTCTGCACCTTCCAGAGGTGTACCTCTGGCTTGGCTCAGGATTGCCATCAGCCGTACTGTTAAGGTTTCCCTGAATTCATCCCGTTCATCTTTCGCCTTTCGACGCAAGCGCACCTTTATTGATGAGTCCCCTGCTCTAACCAACTGAGCTATAGGCCCTTTTTGCTCTGTTTTCCGAGATGCAAAGTCTCGTTATGTAATCAAAAAGTGATCGGATTATACTCGCCCTCTGCTCAAACTGCCAAGCAGAAGGGTGTAGCTTTAGCTTCGATCCAGATAGCTCTCCAGCTTGTCTGAACGAGAAGGGTGGCGCAGCTTGCGCAGTGCCTTGGCCTCGATTTGACGAATGCGCTCACGGGTGACGTCGAACTGTTTACCAACCTCTTCGAGAGTGTGGTCAGTATTCATGTCGATGCCAAAACGCATTCGTAGTACTTTTGCTTCACGAGGCGTGAGGCCGGAGAGTACGCCCTGCACATCTTCTGACAGGCCGATGGTGGTCGCAGAGTCATCTGGTTGGGTGACATTGGTGTCTTCGATGAAGTCGCCAAGATTGGAGTCTTCGTCATCGCCAATGGGGGTCTCGGTAGAGATCGGCTCTTTGGCAATCTTCAGCACTTTGCGAATCTTGTCCTCTGGCATCTCCATCTTTTCAGCCAGCTCTTCTGGCGTTGGATCACGCCCCATCTCCTGTAGCAGCTGGCGCTGAATGCGGTTGAGCTTGTTGATGGTTTCGATCATGTGGACCGGGATACGGATGGTGCGTGCCTGATCAGCAATCGAACGGGTGATCGCCTGACGAATCCACCAGGTTGCGTAGGTGGAGAATTTGAAGCCGCGACGGTACTCAAACTTATCGACTGCTTTCATCAGGCCGATGTTGCCCTCCTGAATCAGGTCGAGGAACTGCAGGCCGCGGTTGGTGTACTTTTTGGCGATGGAGATCACCAGGCGCAGGTTGGCCTCGATCATCTCCTTCTTGGCGCGGCGTGCCTTGCCCTCGCCAATGGACATCATGCGGTTGATCTCTTTCAGGCGATTAATGGAGATACCACACTCTTCTTCCAGTGCGAGCAGCTTCTTCTGTGCGCGTTGGATATCGCGGGAGTAGCGTTTCAGTGGGGCAGAGTGCTTCTTCTTGGCGTTGATCTGCTTGTCCAGCCACTCCAAGTTGGTTTCATTCTTGGGGAATGAGGTGATGAAGTCCTTGCGCGGCATGCCGGCACGCTCAACACAGAATTTCATGATGGCGCGCTCATTCTCACGCACTTTTTCCATGGCACCACGGATGTCGACTACCATGCGGTCGAGCAGTTTGGGGACCAGCTTGCACTGCATGAACTGGTCGGCAATCTCTGTGCGCAGTGCGTCGCAACGCTCATGCTCTTTTCCGTTTCGTTTTTCGGCTCTGCGTAGCTTGACGGAAAGGTTTGCGATGGACTGCAGGCGGCCAGTCATCATCTCTGGTGGTGGGCCGGTAAAGCCCTCCTCTTTGGCGTCGTCCCCATCCTGCTTTTCGGTGTTTGCGCTAGGCGGTGCAGGTGGCTCAGGGCAGTAGTCACAGAGGCCCGTCATGACGGCGCCCAGTTCCTGTTCGCCCTCATTGATTTTGCTGAACTCCTTCAGCAGCTCCTCAACGGTGCTGGGGTAGAGTGCCAGGGCATTCATCATCTGACGCATGCCGGCTTCGATGCGCTTCGCGATTGCGATCTCGCCTTCACGGGTCAGCAGTTCGACAGAACCCATTTCGCGCATGTACATCCGCACGGGATCAGTGGTGCGTCCCTGCTCCCCTTCGGAAGAGATGAGAACGGATGCGGCCTCGGCAGCAGCATCCTCGTCGGCATCATCATTTGCGGTGCCGCTCTCGCCAGTAATCAGCAGGCTTTCGGCGTCTGGTGCTTTCTCCAGAACCTTGATCCCCATCGAGTTGATGACATTGATGACATTCTCGATCTCATCGGTATCGGTGATCTCGCTGGGAAGGTGATCATTGATCTCGCCGTAGGTCAGATATCCTTGCTCTTTTCCCTTGGCAATCAGGTTCTTGATCTCGTTTTCGTCAGTCTGTATCGGTTGGGCCATACTGGTTCAAATCCGTTTGCGAGAGAGGGTTGGGGTTAAAACGAACCGCGTATTATACAGGAGCCGTAACGGCTGCGTCACTTATTTATTGAGTGATAAAAGGTTCTGAAGTTCCTTTTTTTCTGACGAAGTGAGCTGTTGTAGCTGTTTCTGAAGCAATTGATCGAGGCGCTGCTTCTGCTGCGCCTCTTGTAGTTTCTTCAAAGTTTCAAGCAGTTCCGCCTGATACCCCTCCTCGGGAATCGGAGAGTGCCACTGCAGAATCTTGTGGAGCAGTGGTTCAGCCTCTTGTCCGCGCCAGCGCTCCAGGAGAGCGGCGGTGGTGAGATTGGGGTTCTGCTCCAGAGTCTCCATCACCCCAATCAGCAGTTCCGCGCCTGGGGTTTCGACCCCACGAATGGTCTCGACCACTGGGGTGCCACGAATCAGGTCAGGCTGGTGGAGCAGAATAGAGAGCGCAATGCGCACCAGAGAAGGGGTCTTCCCCTTGGTCTGCTGGGGGGGTGTCTGCGTGGTGTTCTCGGCAGGGGGGGGAGCTGGCGGTGGGGTGTCGAGGAGATGGCT
>CAZKCT010000084.1:0-4473 GCA_964551545.1 uncultured Piscirickettsiaceae bacterium
TCCAGCGCAGCCACCGCTCGATCGGCAAGGCGATGTACTACACCACGCTCATCATTGCGCTTGGCTTCTCAATTCTCGCCTTCTCCAACTTCATTCCGACCATCTACTTTGGACTGCTGACTGGCCTCTCGATGATCATCGCGCTTGCTGCCAATCTGATGCTGCTGCCGTTGCTGATCGTGCTGTTCAAGCCCATGAAGCGTGCCTAAAGAGGAGACACTGGAGCTGCACCTTCCTGTCGAACAGGAAGAGAGTGCGGTCTCTCTGCTCGCCGCCCACACCCCCCTCAGCCGAGGGCGCATCAAAACGGTCATGCAGCGAGGTGCGGTATGGCTGACTCGAGGAAAGCAGACAGAGCGCATCCGCCGGGCCAAACGACCACTCAAGGTCAACGACCAGCTCCACCTCTATTACAACCCGGAGGTCATCGATCAACCTCCGCCAAAACCAGCCTTGGTCGAAGATTGTGGCGAATACAGCGTCTGGAACAAACCTACGGGAATGCTCTCACAAGGCTCCAAGTGGGGAGACCACACCACGCTCTACCGTTGGGCAGAGCAACACCTCACCCCTGAGCGCCCCGCCTTTCTGGTTCACCGACTTGATCGTGCCGCCCATGGCCTGATGCTACTGGCCCATGGAAAAAAGAGTGCGGCAGCACTGGCTGCACTGTTCCAACAGCGAGCCGTGACAAAAATCTATCGTGCAACGGTGGATGGCATTCTGGATAGCGGAATATCTCCTCTGGCCATCGAGACACCGATTGACCAAAAACCCGCGCGTAGCCATGTCACCACCATTGAGCGACTACCTAAACAGTCGAGAACCTTAGTAGAGATCGCCATTGAGAGTGGCCGAAAACATCAGATTCGCCGACACCTTGCCGAACAGGGGCACCCCATCGTCGGAGACAGGCTCTATGGCAACGCAACCTCCGAAGAAGATCTGATGCTCTGCAGCTGTGAGATCGCTTTCCACTCCCCTTTTGATGACACTCCCAAACGCTACCGAATTGACGACTGATCCTGCCCCATGACTCGGCCGATCCAGCGCTCTAGCCACTCCACATCTCGCATCTCTCGCTGCTGACGCCGTCCAAGAAAGCGGGCCATCAGCCCCAACCCATCCAGAATCAGGGTAAAGATTGCAAGCGGTACTGCTAAGCGCATCAAGGCAATCATCTGTGATTCACACACCTCAACCGTCACGCCATCGATTTGATACCAGCCCAGCAACAGCAATAGAAACAGCAGCGAAACTGTACGCATCAGACTCGCCCCTCAGCAGGCAGATGAATTTTGACCCATGCTCGCATCCGCAGATAACGTTGGCGCTGTGGCTGCCAACGTAAAAGCTGCTGGTAACGGCGAGCCATCAGAAAGAGATCCAATAGTAGTACAGCCAACACCAGCGGAACCGCCAGATGCTCTACCCAAGGAGAAAATGGGGCGCAGCTCCCGTTTTCAAAATCAGGCGCAAATAGGCGATAGCTGATCATGAATAGGGCCCACAACAGAATGGTTCGCATCACGCTCCTCCAAAAAAGAAATGGCCTGTCGATTGTACGACAGGCCATTCCCGATTGACGAACCCTGCGATGGGGAAATTCTTTTTAGATTCGCTCCGAGAGGTAACTCCCCAGATCCATATCGGCCCCAAGAATATGACCGACCAGCCAGTTTTCCAAATGCTCCAGCTCCTCATTCGAGAGCTTCCCCTCCTCTTCAATCACGCGCTTCAGGAAGGCCCAGATACTACTCATTAGCTCCTGATGCTCTTCACGATGCGCTTGTAGCCCCTCGTAGCTGTACTGGAACATCAACCGCTCTTCATGCCTGAAGTGCCACTCCGTGCAACTGAGCAGCTCCTCAATCAAGATACGCACATACTCCACACTCTGCGCCTCTTCGACGGCCTGATTGACCAGATTAAACAGCTCAATCAGCCTGCGGTGATCCTCATCGATCTCATCTACATCGACACTCAGCGAATTTTCCCAAACCAAATTCTTCATCATCGACCTCCAAAACCAACTCACACCATGAAAGAAGTAAACCGATTAAGACTAGAAAATCCTCTCTTCCTTTTCAATCAACCACACCCCCAGAAATTGATTCAAGACACACAGAATCGGAGTTCAACACCTCCGCAAAGAAAAAAGCGGTAGTAGCTGGTCATTGAAACCATGCTTACGCCGAGTGTTGTAGAACATCCTGATATAACCAAAGATCTCCGCCCTTGCCTCATTGCGGATGGGGTAGATTTTCTTCTTGATCCGCTCTCGTTTGAGCAGTTGAAAGAAGCTCTCAGCGACTACATTGACAATGCGCTATGCCCACCTTGCACCCGACCACTTACGGGAAGCCGTTGTATACAATCCTCTGAGTAATTGTTGAGTCAGGCCCCTTACTCTGCAATCAGGGCTGTTTTGTGCAAAATATGATTGGAACAGCTCTTCCAATTATGTCCTATTTTAGCAAAGGCGCTACAGGATTCCCTTGCTCTAAGAACTCTCTGAAATCATCTGAAATCCGGCCGTCAGCCATAACTCTGTCCCAAAACGCACTAGCCATTTCCAAAGCAGTCCCTGGATCAACACGATCAATCACAGCAAGTGACTCCAGATCTGGGGGGTTAAAGCGCATTGTCTGAACTTCCCCACTCTTGGGTGCAAACCCCATAGAGCACATATCAAAAACGGGCAATAGCCTGAACACATTCCCATCAATACCTAACGCAAGATTCCCCAGATGCATATCTGTATTATTGATCAGCCGCCCGAACATCCACAGCATGGTCGCATCAAATACGTGCTGCCAACTAACAAGATTCTGCTTCAGTAGCTCATGCATAACCAAGTGCCAATCACGGCCTCTACCTACAAACTCCGCATCAACACACTGCAATGAGAGCTGGGACTGCCTTCCGAACTCTCGGTGACGGTCAAACCTCTGTGATTCCAGAAACAGGCGCCCATCACCCTCTAGCAGCCGAGTTTCAGCAGCAAGCGGATGCTTTTCATTAATTACCTCAGCCGCATAATGCTCCGTTATCAAGATATCGCGCCACCTCTGAGCGACTCGATCATCTCCTCTAGGCGAAAACTTCACAATGACGTGAGCAAGCCGATCACCGCAATATGCTGTGAACTTAGGCTGCTCCCCACCAGCAGAAGATCCAGGAATTCCGCCCTCCATAGCCTCATCCGCTAGAGCTGGGTAATCATCAACCGTACTTACAGCTGGTCTATGACGTACTCGAGTTACCGACTGCTCACCAAACTGGAAGTTGCCAGGAAGATCATCATTCGAAACCAAGTA
The DNA here is from genome assembly GCA_964551545.1 of uncultured Piscirickettsiaceae bacterium. Lineage (GTDB taxonomy): Bacteria > Pseudomonadota > Gammaproteobacteria > Thiopontia. The sequence continues at coordinate 3,321 of CAZKCT010000084.1, forward strand.
CTTTCCAATATGCTCGGTATTCCAGTCCTTTGGATCCTGAGGAAAGAAGTCAGATCGAGATGCTAGGTCTGCAGCTATCTGCCGCCCAATGAAACCTTGAGGCCCGAGATCTTGAAGAAAGTATGGAAGATCGTCATAGAACCCGTTACATCCCTCTCCTAGCAATACTGGAGGCATCCCTGGAAGCGGTTGTATGTAGTAACCGCCGTGTGCCAATGGACGGACACGAGCAACTGATGTGTTATTGCCAAATGAATCAACAATGAACAATGGAAGATCATCGCTACTACCGAATGCATTTACAGTGAGGGCATACTTTGGAGCACGCCCCCCAGGGATTTTAACAATCCGACCCCCCATAGCCGTCAGATGCCGTGCAACTGTTCTTTGGATCATGCCGGTAGCAGCCTGCAACTCTTTAGAAGTAGCAGGTCCTCCCTCTAGAATTTCAATTATCTGCTCTGACATGACTGAATATATGTCTAGCTTATCCCGGAATTTTCATACAATAAGTTATTGTATATTAAATAGTATGCAATATTTTCTACCTGAAAATGTCTTTTTATATGTCTAATACTAACACAACAATACAGCAGAGCACAATCAGAGAACAAGCAGCGCCTAGACTGATCCCCGAAAAACAGCTCTTCAGAGTATGCTTGGTCAGCATGCACATGGGTTCATGAGCAACAGTTCGACCAACTCTATCCGCACAGACACTCCCTCAAAAACACTTTTTGAGATTGTTCGCGCCATTATGGTCAGCAACCTGATCGAAACCCCATTAAAGCAATGCGTGATGAATCGCAGGCAAGAATGATGGTTTCGGTACTGAGGAATGAGCTGAGACACCTTACTGCCTCAGCAACAATCAACAGGATTTTTCCAGATCAACTGCAGTCTCAAGTTGAAAGCAGCCTTGGCGATTTCTCAGTGTAGTAGTGCCGGAATTACCCCCTAGCAACAACCTTTCCAGCGCTGCCAAAAAGAAGATCTCTACTGACGTTTATCTCTTGATGTTAGAGCTTTTGGTATAAGCCTACGAACAGCATCTGCCAGCTCACTCGCAGAACGTGAACACTCCCGCAAACGCCCAACAAAAAAGCCGTTGAAAATCAACGGCTTTTTTGTCTTAAAATGGCGTCCCCAAGGG
>CAZKCT010000085.1:0-4320 GCA_964551545.1 uncultured Piscirickettsiaceae bacterium
AAAAACAACGAGTTATAAATAATTATAACCCGCTAATAATCAAAAAACCAATGGAGCCATCAATTTCATTATTACCGACAGATGCTGTGGGTTATTGTGAATTCTTTTTCCAATAATGAACAAGTTACTGCGCAAAATTGTCGATCAACTTGCACAACATCTAAGAACTGAGGTCTCTCTTCTCAGCCAACAGGCTTTGTTTGACGGCGACATCAACCAGAGCTTTCTACTCAAAACCACTACCGACTCTTTTTTTGTCAAACTCAACAAGGCAAGTCGCCTCTCGATGTTTGAGGCAGAGGCCGCGGCCCTGCAGACCCTCTCCAACGCCAACACCTTGCGTGTTCCTACGCCCATTCTTGCCGGCAGCGTAGACCATCACGCATTTCTGATCATGGAGTACATCGAGATGGGGAGCAACAGTGCAAAATCAGAGGAGGCGCTGGGCCACAGTCTCGCTTCCATGCACCAAAATAGCACCACCCAATTTGGTTGGACACGGGACAACACCATTGGAACAACCCCACAGCTCAACCAGCAACAGGACAATTGGGCCATCTTCTGGAGAGAGCAGCGCATCACACCACAGCTTCAATGGGCCGCAGAGAGAGGGGCTCCCAGCTCTTTGAAACAGAAAGGAGCGCAGCTGCTGGCCAATATGGAAATCCTTCTGAACAACCACAATCCCAGCCCCGCCCTACTCCACGGCGACCTCTGGGGTGGTAACTGGTCCACTGCACAGAGTGGAGAGCCGGTGCTCTACGATCCCGCACTCTACTACGGAGACCGGGAAAGTGATCTGGCCATGACCGAGCTGTTTGGTGGTTTTTCCAGCCGCTTCTATGATGCCTATAATGAGAGCTGGGCACTCGACGCGGGCTACCAGCAACGAAAAACGCTTTACAACCTCTATCACATCTTCAACCACTTCAATCTCTTTGGTGGCGGTTATGGGCGACAGGCGGAACGGATGATCGACACCCTTCTGAAGCCACTGAATTGAATCCCTTTTTCACTAGAGCAACCACCTCAACTTATCCGCCCATTGAAAACCTCAGCTAGCCATACAACGGTTTTCAATCCGATAATTGCGCCACTCTTGTTATTCAAGAACCTGTTTTTTATTTGATGAACCGGATGCCTCCTCGAGAGTAGCCGCCCGGTTCCAAAATCGACAAGGAGTCAAACGACATGCGTATTATTCTTCTCGGCGGACCCGGTGCAGGCAAAGGCACCCAAGCTAACTACATCAAGGAAAAGTACAACATTCCTCAGATCTCTACCGGTGACATGCTACGTGCACACGTCAAGGCAGGCACTGAGCTGGGTGTTGCAGCCAAGAAAATCATGGATGAGGGCGGCCTCGTCTCTGACGACATCATCATGGGCATGGTCAAAGAGCGCATCACTGAGGATGACTGTGCCAACGGTTATCTGTTTGACGGCTTCCCTCGCACTATTCCACAGGCTGAGGCGCTGAAAGAGGCTGGCGTACCGATTGATGCCGTGGTCGAGATCGACGTTCCTGATGAGGAGATCATCAAGCGTATGTCTGGCCGTCGTGTTCACCTCGCCTCTGGCCGCACCTACCACATCGTCTTCAATCCACCCAAAGAGGAAGGCAAGGATGACATCACTGGTGAGGATCTGATTCAGCGTGAGGATGACCAGGAAGGGACCGTCAAGGCACGCCTGAAAATCTACCACGACCAGACAGAGCCACTGATCAGCTTCTACAGCAACGAAGATTGCAACTACGTCAAAGTCAATGGCGTGGGTGGTGTTGACGACATCAAGGGCCAGATCTTTGATGGACTGGACGGCTAAGGGAACATCCTAACCGTTGTAGACAGAAAAGCCGCTCAATGAGCGGCTTTTCTTTTTTCTGCGCCGTGCTACATTAGCCGGACAACAATAGATTTTAGATCCATGACTGAACAGAGGAAGAGTCACCGCATCCACTTCGACTGCTTTGTTGACTTCGAGTTTGAAGAGCAGAAACATGTCTGTGAGCTCTATGACCTCTCAATCCGTGGCGCACTAATCGGCGCCTGCACCGGTGCAACACCGGAAGCCAGCACCCCTTGCAGGCTCACCATCACACTCAATCAGTTCAGTGGCGCAGTCATTGTGATGGAAGGCGCTGTTGCCCACAAAAATGAAAATCGGGTTGGCATCCACTGCGAGCATATGGATATCGACAGCATCACTCACCTGAGAAAACTGCTGGAGTACAACCTTGGAGATAGCGGATTAGCCAACCGTGAGCTGGACACACTGAGCGAATCTTCTACTACTTAGTGAGCATCCGGGGTAATCAACCGAACCGTTGGAAAATAGGATTGATAGCGTGCGACATCCCGGGTCAATAGTGGCACCCCCTTCACTGCCGCATGGGCACCGATGAAAAAATCGGGAAGCGGCGCACTTTTTGTCCCCTTGTTCTTCCGGTACTGTAGATAGACTTTACCAGCAAGAAACAGCGCCTCTTTGGGGGTCTCCTCAACGCGCAGCCGGAACTGCTGAACGACCCGATCCACCTCCTCAATACGCTCAAACGCAATGGAAAATTCGGTATAGACAACAGGATTGATCAACAGACTCCCCCGCATTGCCGCCTGCTCCAGCTGATCCACCGACCACTTCCACCAGTTCGGGTCACGCCCCACCACATCAAGAATGACATTGGTATCGACCAGTATAGCCTGATCACCCATCAACCTCCTCCTGCAAACCAGACCGGGTCAATCTCATGATCTCATCCGTTCCCATCTTCACTGTCGCTATACCCACCAAAGCACTGAAATCAGGACGTTTACGATGTTCGATCGGGCGCATAATCACCTGCCCTCCCTTTTCAACAAACTCGACCTCGCTATAGGGGTCAATGCCATACTTTTCCCGGATTGTCTGCGGAATAGTCACTTGGCCTTTACTGGTTACGCGCATGATGGAACTCCTGACACCAAAAAAGTAAGAGTAATAGTAATACTTTTAGGAGCCCCATTCAAGCACGCTACATCTCCGTAACCGCCTCCAGCAACCCGATGATCTGACGCTGAACCTTGCGACTCTCAACCATCCCCCACAGCGCAATCATCTTTCTGACTCGATCCTCCTCGCTTGCTGCAGTCCACTGGCTGCGATCCTCTCCAACCATGTTACTCACCCACTTCACCTCATCGGTGTCATCTTCAAACCCTTCAAAAAACCAGCTCAGCGGCAGATCAACCCCCCGCGAAATCTGATACAGCTGCACCACACTGAGCCGGCTCTTCCCGTGCTCCAGCCGGGAGACCTGCTGTTTACTGATATCCAGCCACTCGGCAACCTGCTCCAGACTATACCCCTTGTGGGTTCTCGCTCTTCGCATCCTCACTCCAATATGCTCATCAAGAGGATGCACAGCTCTCTTATTCTTCATTATGTCAATCTATATGTTACATTTTGTTACAAAAGAAAATATAGATTGACCTACTTCAGCTGGCCCCATATCCTGTTTAAAGAGACTAATTACTAATTAGTACCTTCAAATAGAATTTACGAACGTAACAAGGGAATTTCTTATGAAGCAGAGAGTGATAACACTTCTTGTAGCCATACTGGCTGCACCAACCACATCATGGGCAGAGTCTGGAGACCTCTACGGCATTATTGGTCTTCAACACTCCAAAATAGATGCGTCCAGTTCAACTCGATCAACAGACAATACAGAGACCGGTTTTGACCTTGGAATAGGCTATCCCGTGCATGACAATGTCGCCATTGAGCTCATCTACAACGATTTCAATGAGTACCTTCAATACGGCACCAACCCGGCAGCTTCGGCAGCAAACCGTTACACTATCAGCAACTCCGCTACTGCCTGGTCACTAGGCGGTGTATTCTCCTATCCTGTAGCCAACAAATTTGATCTCATTGCAAAAGCGGGGCTTTTTCGCTGGGAAACAGAAACGGATTACACCAGAGCATCAACCAACACCAGCGGTACACTCCCAACTGACACCTCGGTGAGTGGTACCGATCATTATTACGGCATCGGTCTTGAGTATAACCTCGAGAATTCAATGAAAGTTCGAGTTGACCACACCAAATACAGGGAGGATGGCACCACTATAGACGCACATCGAACAGGAGTGTCCCTACTCGTAGATTTCTAACGCCGAAAGCAAAAAACCACTCCTGGATGAGTGGTTTTTTGCTTAACGTAAAGAGCAACCCCTATTTAGTGATACTGCGCACTCAGCTCATGCACCGCATTGACGAAGACACCCGCATTTTCCGGATCGACAAACTGGTGAATGCCATGTCCCAGATTGA
>CAZKCT010000086.1:0-4277 GCA_964551545.1 uncultured Piscirickettsiaceae bacterium
TATGGTCGAATCAAGTCACAATCGCTTGAGAGCTCTACGGTGGATGTCACAGAGGAGTTGGTGAACCTGATTACTGCACAGCGTAACTTCCAGGCTAATGCCAAGATGATCAGTGCAGGGCAGGAGATGAATCAGGTTGTCTTGAATATCTAGAGTAATTCTCTTCGATAAAAAACCGCAAGTGGCTTCGCTGCTTGCGGTTTTTCTGTTTGTTGAAAGTTGGCACGCTCCCTGCATTGAGAGTGTTAACGATAGATAGGTGTCAGGAAAACGACAGGAAAGACAATGGATCGAATGCTCTATACCGCAATGACCGGTGCAACCGAGATGATGCATGCGCAGAGTGTCACTGCGAACAATCTTGCCAATGTGAGTACGACCGCGTTCAAGCGGGAGTTGGCGCTGCAGCAACATGTTCCGGTTGAAGGTGAGAGCAGCAGCCGTCATTACTCGATCGCTTCAACAACGGCACAGGACTTTGAGCCGGGCCAGATGAAGATGACGGGGCGTTCGTTGGATGTCGCGGTTGAGGGCAAAGGGTGGATGGCTATTGTTGGTCAGAATGGCCTGACCGGGTACACCCGTGCGGGATCGATGCAGGTGAGTGATAGCGGGATTTTGATGGATCGTTCTGGAAATATGGTGCTGGGAAATAACGGTCCTGTTGCTGTTCCACCAGACTCTGAATTAGAGATTGCTGCGGATGGAACCGTCAATGTGATTGGTGATGAGGGAGAGTTGGCATTGGTGGACCGCATCATGCTGGTCAATCCAGAGAACAATAGCCTGAAGAAAGATGTGGATGGGCTGTTCCGATTGAGGCAGGGGGGCGAAGCGCCTCCCGCTGCAGAGGTGCGGGTGCGATCGGGTTATCTTGAGGGAAGTAATGTCAGTGCTGTTGAGGCGATGACTGAGATGATTCAGATCGCTCGCCAGTATGAGATGCAGGTGAAGATGATGAAGACGGCGGATGACAATGCCAGTCGCTCAAACGCAATGTTGCGACTGAATTAATAGTTTTGTGAACAAGGTAAACGTGGAGAAGAGAAGATGTTAAATGCAATGTGGATCGCTAAGACGGGGATGGAGGCGCAGGAGTTCCGGGTCTCTACCACAGCCAATAATCTGGCCAATGCTCAAACCCATGGTTATAAAAAAGACCAGGTTCAGTTTGAGGATCTGATGTACCGAATGATACGCCAGTCGGGAGTGCAGGCAGAAGATGGATCTGCTCGGTCCAAAAGTCTTTATCTGGGTACTGGTGTAGAGGTCTCAGGAACCTCCAGAATCAATACACAAGGGACTGCAGTCAACACTGGACGAGAACTCGATATGATGATCTCTGGCCGTGGATTTTTTAAGGTGCAGCTTCCAGATGGCACTAACGGTTATACCCGTAATGGCTCATTCAGCTCCAATGTTGATAATGAAATGGTAACGACTACCGGTGCAAAAGTGATCGGGACTGCAGGGGTGATTACCACTCCAGCAGCGGATGCCTATGCCTCAATTGAGGTCTCTCGAGATGGCACAATTACCTTCAAGGACTCAGGCGGTTCGGCAGTGGCTCCAGAGGGGCAGCAACTGCAAATATCAATTTTTACAGATCCGGCATCACTATCTCCACGGGGCAGTAGTATTTTCTTGGAGAGCCCTGGTAGCGGTGTGGCGCAGGATGGGTTGGCTGACTCAGGCGTTTATGGAGTGGTTTCAAATCAGAATCTAGAGGCCTCCAACGTGAGTACGATCGAAGAGATGATCGGTCTGGTTGAGGCTCAGCGAGTGTATGAGATGAACACCAAAGTGATCGAAAAGGCTGATTCGATGCTGGGTACTTTGATGCAGCGCACTTAATTGGGTTTTAACGAACATGAATAGTTTTATTAAAGCGGTTGGTATCATGGTGCTGAGCACACAACTGATTGGTTGTGTCACTACTCCAGAACGCCACCGTGCGACTTGGGAGCCAGTAGTTCCACCCGAACATCCCAAAAAAATCGTGACCAATGGCTCGATCTATCAAGCAAGTCTTGGAGATTCACTCTTTACCAATGATCAGGCACGTCGAGTGGGGGATATCATTACCATCAAGCTGACGGAGAGCATGAGTGCGAAGAAGGCGGCAACAACCAATGCGAAGAAAGAAGATTCTGCAACATTGCCAAATATCCCCGGCCTCTCTAATTCCAATATTTTGAACGCATTTAGTGGATCAGCCCTTACAGGGAGCAAAGAGTTTAAAGGGGATGGATCTGCCGAGCAGAGTAATAGCCTGACGGGAGACATTACAGTCACGGTGGTGGAGGTCTTCTCAAACAGCAATCTTCGTGTGCGTGGAGAGAAGCACGTCACCATCAATCAGGGAGACGAATTGATTCGCATCTCTGGCATCGTTCGAGTGGCGGATATTACGGCTGACAATACAGTGCTCTCCACTCAGGTAGCGGATGCGCAGATTGTCTATACCGGAACCAGTGGAACGATACGTGACTCGAATACGCAAGGATTACTGGGCAAGTTCTTCATGAGTGCCCTCTGGCCCTTCTAAATCATAAGCAAGGTGAATCTGATGAGTGATCAAAACGGAAAGATCAAAGGTGGGTTGATGGTGCTGGGGATTTCTCTGCTGTCGATCTGGATGCTCTCTTTCCAGGTTCATGCAGAGCGGATCAAGGACCTCGCCTCGGTCTCTGGTGTTCGAGATAATCCGCTGATTGGGTATGGCCTGGTGGTAGGGTTGAGTGATACCGGGGATGACAAGTCGAAATTTGCGGGCCAGAGCCTCTCTAGCATGTTGAGTCGATTTGGAATTCAGTCTCCTCCTGGCGTAGAGGTTGAGACTGGGAATGTGGCCGCCGTGATGGTTCACGCCGAGATGCCTCCCTTTGCCAAACAGGGCCAGAAGCTCGATATTACGGTTTCGACACTTGGCGATGCATCAAGCCTGGTTGGTGGTACGCTGTTGATGACTCAGCTCCGTGGTGCCGATAGTGAGGTCTACGGGATTGCACAGGGCAGCCTTGTAGTCAGTGGTTTTGGTGTCAATGGAGAAGATGGCTCCAAGGTTCAGGTCAATACCTTGACTGTGGGTCGCGTGCCTGAGGGGGCGACGGTAGAGCGTGAAGTTCCCACCGCTTTTGTCCGTAATGGAAAGATTACCCTCAACCTTCACCGTTCCGATTTCACCACTGTGACCCGGATGGTGGAGGCAATCAACAAGACACTGGGAGAGGGGACCGCAGATGCGGTTGATTCAACCTCGATCCAGATGGCTGCACCGCATAATGTCTCGCATCAAGTGGGTTTTCTGTCGATGGTGGAGAATATCAATGTGGCCCCAGCAGAGGCGCCCGCACGAGTCATCATCAACTCCAGAACGGGAACCGTGGTGGTGAGCAATCAGGTTCGAGTCTCTCCAGCGGCTGTTACGCATGGCAGTTTGGTGGTCACGATTAAAGAGAATCAGAATGTCAGTCAGCCCGATACTCCATTGGCAGGTGGTGAGGCGGTTGCGCAGCAGGATTCTGAGGTAGAGATTGAGCAGCAGACAGAACCGATGTTCCTGTTTGACTCAGGTACCTCATTGAATGAGATTGTTGAGGCGGTCAATCAGGTGGGGGCAGCCCCCGGCGACCTGATGGCGATTCTGGAGGCATTGAAGCGGGCAGGTGCGTTGAAGGCGCAGCTGATCGTATTGTGATGAACGAGGTTGGTTCTGTAGGCATGGAGCTGGGCTCCACGATTGTTTCTGATCATGGAAATCAGCTGCGTTCGCTTGCAAAGACAGATGAGCGCGAGGCGCTGATCCAAGCGACTCGCCAGTTTGAGTCTATGTTCATCAACATGATGATGAAGAGTATGCGTAAGTCGGTCTCCGAAAGCTCATTGCTCGATAATCAGACCACCAATATGTTTCGGGATATGCATGATACGGAGCTCTCTCAGAAACTGGCATCACAAGGTGGGCTGGGGCTGACAGAGCAGGTCGTGGGGCAGCTATTGCAGCGTGAAGGCTATAGTCCTGCTGATACCGTCACCCATCTACAGAACCGCCCTCTACCCTCCAAGTAGTGGTGGTCCCAAGGCGGCAACCATTGCCTGATTCAATCAATGATTAATTGTAAGTCTTTGTTATTTAATTTTGTTCCATTTATGGCATAGAAAGTGCATTTAATTATTCAGGAAAATGTATTTGGATTATTGACTGAAAAACCATGAGCGCATCGGCATCACTTTTTGGACTGGGAACCTCGGCACTGAGCGCCTATCGTTCGGCA
>CAZKCT010000087.1:0-3924 GCA_964551545.1 uncultured Piscirickettsiaceae bacterium
GCTCTTTTTATTATTTCAAGTTATACGCACATTATCTTTATCTGCTTATGGTACAGCGATTGCATTCATTTGATTAACGCCAAATGAGCGACACACAACGACTGAACCGGGAGCAGAGCCATGAACCCATGCAATCCAGGAATCGACACCATGAATGAACCTGAAGTCCGTACCCTGATGAACCGGGCATACCAGTGCGACTGCCACTGCAAGGCGGCCATCGTCGACCCAAACGGATCCATCCGCGCACTTGAGATGGAGGACCGTGAAGGCTACTCAAGAAGGGTGGAGCGGGCCAACACAATACTGCAACTGTGCCAGTCCAGACTGCAGCGCATCTACCAACAGCGTCGACAATTACAACAAGGGCTAGTGCTCCACCATTGGATCAGCCATCTGGCACAGCTGAAATCGGCAACGCAACAGGCCGCTACACAATAAAAAAGCCAAAAAAAGCCCCGAAGCATTTCAACGCTCCGGGGCATCATCCCATTTCAAGCGATTATTTCGCTACTGTTTCTCTGCGCCCTGTTCACTGCGACGCTGCTCTGCCGCAGCCCTGCGCTCTTCAACCAGTTGACGATGGGCCTCATATCCTGCGGTCGGATTGCGAACCGCCACTGGCGCATAATATTGCCCATAACCGGGACCATAGCCATAACTCCCCCAGTGCTGATCCCCATAGTAGTCCCAGTCACCATCCCAATCTCCATCAAAGTCGGTATCCATATCGGTATGGGCCCGTCCATTGGCGGTGATGGTCATACTGAAATTCCCGTCCATATCAGTCCGACCTCGACCATGTCCTCTGCCCCATCCATCATGCGCGCCATAGCCACTACTATTCCCCCATCCGTCCCAGTGGTCATTGTCTCCACCAAACCAGCCTGAAGCAGTGGTGGCAACCATTGCCAGTACGATGGCAGCGATTACTTGTCTCATCACTCATCTCCTTGTGTAAAAAACCAACAAACGCCTACCCAGATAATAGGAACATTCAATAAATATTGAAATTAAATCCACTTCTGACTCGATCCACCCAATAGAGAAAAATAATCCTCCCCCTTGAATCGGGCGTTGTCACTCCCCATATCAACCCCCGTAAAAACAGTCTATCGAGATAACCCAATGAAACGAATTGCACTCTTCCTCGCCACCAATCTTGCCATCGTGGTCGTCCTCAGCATCTCTCTGCGAGTCCTCGGCGTGGAACAGATTCTGGACCAGCAAGGGAGCAACCTTGATCTCAACAACCTGCTGATCTTCTCTGCGGTTTTTGGATTTGGTGGCGCCCTGCTCTCACTGATGATCTCCAAGTGGAGCGCAAAACGGATGATGGGCGTCAGCATTATTGAGAGTCCCTCTAACGCCGAGGAGAAGTGGCTTATCGAGACCATTCATCGTCAGGCAACCGATGCCGGCATCGGGATCCCTGAAGTGGGTATTTATGAAGGGGAGGAGATGAATGCCTTTGCTACTGGGGCAAACCGCAATCGCGCATTGGTGGCCGTCAGCCGTGGATTACTTCGGTCGATGCGACAGGAGGAGGTCGAGGCGGTACTGGGGCATGAGGTGAGCCACATTGCCAACGGCGATATGGTGACCCTCACGCTGATTCAGGGGGTGGTTAACACCTTTGTCATCTTTCTCTCTCGGGTCATTGGCCACCTGATCGACCGGGTTGTCTTCAAGACCCAGCGTGGCCACGGCCCCGCTTTCTGGATCACCGCCATCATCGCTGAGCTGGTGCTTGGTGTTCTCGCCAGCATCATCGTGATGGCATTCAGCCGCCGAAGAGAGTTTCGTGCCGATCAGGGAGGCGCTACACTGACCTCCTCTCAGCAAATGGTCGCCGCCCTGAAGCGACTTGGCGGGGCACAAAACGGTGCACTTCCAGATCGAATGGCCGCCTTCGGGATCTCCGGAAAAGCAAGATCGCTATTCAGCTCTCATCCCCCCATCAAGCAACGGATTGAGGCACTACAACAACTCTAAACCGGTCCTATATTTGTGGATAGCTGTTTCCTCCACCAATCAGACCGTGGCCACCTCGCGCCTAGAAACGAAGAATCAACCACTTGAAATCGATCTCATCCATTTTCTGAGTTCCGGTTCATTATAATCAAACAATCAAATGCTTATCATTAATTTAACATCTAGATTATAGATTCACAAAACAGACCACGGTCACAGCAGGCCCTTTTTCCGTTCTCCACAGAAGCTGTGGATAAGTTTGTGCACAACCTCAATTGATGATGCTGCGACCGCACGGAAAAGAGCCCCACTCCTCTTTGCCTAGTTTTTAGGCAGTGCCATTTTTCAGAACGATCTCAATCGCCTTAAAGCAGGCAGCCTGGGCCACTGCGGCAGTCACCGCAACACTGGAACCATAGCCAAAGGCACAATCGAGAGAAAGCCCCGGCACCCCCGGCTTGCAATAGCTGACGCCACCCTCTTGCGAAGGGTAGCGCTGCTGTTCCGTTGAATAGACGCAAGGAACTCCAAAACTTCGTTTCGGATTCCGGGAGAAATTGTAATTCCTGCGCAACTCGGAACGCACTTTTGCGGCAAGCGGGTCATTGTGTGTCTTTGCCAGATCACGGATCGTCACCTGCGTGGGGTCCAGCAGTCCACCTGCACCACCGGTGGTGACCATGCGAATCTTATTGCGTTTGCAGTGGTAGATCATCTGCGCCTTGGTTGCAATGCCATCAATGGCATCGATCACACAATCGTAGCCGCGCTCAAGCAGTGCGCGCATATTCTCCCGATCAAGATGCTGCGCAATGGGGTCGCACTGACAATCTGGATTAATCTGCTGGATACGCTCTCCCATCACTTCGACCTTGGACCGTCCGATCTCCGACTCCAGTGTATGCAGTTGGCGATTGGTATTACTGCGGGCAATACTGTCCCCATCAATCAATGTCAGACGCCCCGCCGCCGAACGAGCCAAACTCTCCGCAATCCAGGAGCCAACGCCCCCAATTCCAACCACACAGAAGTGGCTCTCTGAAAGCCTTTTCAGCCCTGCATCACCATAGACCCGAGAGAGCGCACTAAAACGCTCCTCAAAGCTGCCTCGGTCCTCGCTTTTCATCTCTTCATCCACAGTTCAAACCTCTTCTAAAGTGGCTGCGCAGAGTATCGAAACCTCTACTCTGGTACAATCTTTCCGTCATTTGATCTTGAGGAATCTTCCCATGGTTCGTATGAAATTCAACCGCAATAGTGAGGGTCAGCTGGCTGATGGCGAGCTACAACAAGACCAGTCGCTCAAAGTTCGTGTCACCGACCTCGACATCTCCTTTCTTTCGCTGGTCTGGATTATCCTGAAATTCATGGTGGCCTCCGTTGTGGCAACCGTGATTATTGCCATCATTTTGATGGTGATCACCAGCGGGCTCGACATCGACTTCCACACCCTGCAGTTTTTCCAGCATAGTCGATCGCACTAATCCATCCAGCCCCCCACTTGAACCTAAAATCCTCAGTTGAACGCTACAAACTGTTGTAAACCAATGAAACCCAATAGAGATAACCGTGCTTGGTGGTTCACTCATCCGATGAGGCCCGCTACAAGCCAAATTGCACCTTCATGCGTGCACATGACTGTGTTGCAACGCCTTGCAATAGCGGGCTATTACGCGTCGCTGCGCCTTGTCCTGCTCACGCCTGCAAGCACACTTTGGCCTGTCCAGCTAAGGAATTTAGGTTGAACCTGCTGCAACCACTCCTCCCACACCGCCCGAAACTACTTGGCCTCTCTCTGGTGCTGCTGCTGATTGGCGCACTGGAGCAAAGCAATGCGCTATTGATTATTGGCGGAGGGCTGCTCGCCCTCTTTGCGGCACTCTCTGCTACCCTAAAGGGCTCTCCTGTTGCAGAGGAATCCAGCATTGAGCCAGAGCCAGAGCCAGAGCC
>CAZKCT010000088.1:0-3489 GCA_964551545.1 uncultured Piscirickettsiaceae bacterium
TTTTCTCAAAATCTCAGTGTCAAATTATGGATGATCGCCATGGTGAATGGTAACCCCCCCGATTCACCGTGTAACATGAGCTGCTCATTGACAGGCCTCGAGTCAGCGTTACAGATAATGGGCCGGCACTGCACTCACACTTTCTGTAAGCGGGAAGTCACTTTCACAGAGTGAAAGCACGGCTCCATCCCCCACCTCTCTTTTCAGTCTACCAAGCACATTGAAGTTCTTGATCGCATCTTTTGTGGGGGAACTGCTTTTCTTGAACTCAACCGGATAAAGGGTATTTCCATCTTCTATTACCAGGTCGATCTCTTTCTGATTTGTGTCTCGGTAGTAGTATAAGTATGGGGTACGAAGGTTATGCCAGTAGCTTTTCAGAATCTCTGAGATAAACCACGTCTCCAGAATTGCACCAGACATTGCACCTGCCTCCAGAGATTGGGGGGTGGACCATCTTGTGAGGTAGCTACAAAGGCCGGTATCCAGAAAGTACAGCTTCGGAGTATGAACCAGTTTTTTGGTGAGGTTGCTGTGGAGTGGCTGCAGCAGATAGATAAGACCAGAGACTTCCAGAACCGAAATCCATGATTTGACGGTCTTATGATCAATTCCCGCGTCCCGAGCAATACTGGAGTAGTTGAGCAGCTCTCCTGTGCGGGCAGCGGTAGAGCGCAAGAATTTGGCAAAAGCGATGGGGTCACTCACTGCAAGAATATCTCTCACATCTCGCTGTATATAGGTCTGCACATAGGAGCTGAGGTAAAGTTCATGGTTAATATTTTTGTCCGTAACAGGTTGTGGGTAGCTCCCTTTCCAGATCTGCTGATAGATGGCAGGCAGTGGTTTTACAGTATGATTTTCTACCCGAGCCTGTTGAATCCAGCTTTTGGTTGGAATAAATGGCGGTAACGTGGTTGGGCGATTGTCAATCTCCGCTTGAGAGAGCCCCTGCATCTCTATGATGGCAACCCGCCCTGCCAATGTTTCGGTAATCCCCCGCATCAGTGAGAATTTTTGCGACCCAGTGAGCCAGAATGCACCAGGAGCTCTTTCCCGATCAACTGCAATTTTAATCGCACTAAAGAGCTCGGGCGCATATTGCACCTCATCAATCGTCACTGGCGGTGGGTTAGCTTGTAAAAACAGTGCTGGGTCACTCTGTGCAAGGGCACGTTGATTCATATCATCAAGCGTGACATACCCTCTCCCCTTCTCTGCACATTGTTGTAACAGTGTGGTTTTTCCAACCTGCCTGGGTCCAGTCAAGAGGATGACCGAAAAACTTGCAGACGCATTGATGATTTGATTTTCTAATGTCCGCTTCTTCATCTGTAAAACCATACCACATTATGAGTTTAATTGGTAATGCGATAACGAAACAAACTGACAGTCCGGCCTAACGGATCCATAGCTGATGGTCATTCACTGAGCTGCTGCAGATAAGAGACCAGAGGGGAAAATTGAAAGTTAAAAATTCATTTTTAACTTTTATGACGCGATCATTAACCCCTCAACACAATCTCATGGACATTCCGGGGCAGTCGATCAAACACATTTAACTAAACACGGTTGATATTTTTATTTGTATTTAGTTAAATGTATCTATGGGATACCATCCTTTCAATCTGGAACAGCGCAAAGTCGCAATTAGTGCGTCGGACGTTTTCCAAGTGCTACAGGCGCACCGTCAGCAAGCTGCCAGTGTCGCAGGGTCGATGCACTGGAAACAGATCAATGGGCGACAATACCTCTATCGCGGTTATTCGTACGGGAAAAACCAATCTTTAGGTGCTCGATCTCCAGAAACCGAAAAGATCAAACAACAGTTTGAGGAGAGGCGAAAAAGCTACAAAGAGGAAGATGCATCTCTACTAGCAAAGGTCCAACTTCACGCGCAGTATATCAAGGCTAACCAGCTCAACCGCTTCCCGCTGACTGGCGCACGTGTCCTCCGGGCACTACAGCAGTTGAAGATTCCACATCGCGTTGTTGGGACTAACGCACTCTATATCTATGAGATGAGTGCGGGAATCCTGTTTCAACCGGAGCATTTGGCAACTGAGGATATTGATGTTCTCTTTGATGCACAACAAGGCATCAAGATTGTTTCCCAGTTGAAGGATGAGAGCCTTCTCTCGTTGTTACAAAAAACTGACAAGAGCTTTCGGCCACTGTCCGGTAGTAATTATGAGTTTGCCGCCTCCAATGCTGATGGTTATCGGGTCGACTTCATCACTCAAGGGGAAGGAAACTTATTTGAACATGGCCATTTTGAAGAGATGCTGCAGAAGGATGGCCTTTTCCCTGTCACCATCGACTCACTGAAGTGGCTAACCTCATCCCCCCATTTTTCAGCGGTGGTCTTTGACAGCCTTGGTATGCCTCTACAGGTCGATAGCATTGATCCTCGTGCTTTCACACTCTACAAGTGGCACATGAGCCAACAACCTGATCGAAAAGCGATCAAACGCCACCGAGATGCCTCACAAGCACAAATTATGGTAACCGTATTGGGCAACGAACTGCACCACCTGCCTAAGTCTGCTGCCATCCAGAAAATATTCCCGAACAGGGTCCAAGCTGATAGCAAGGCAAAGATAGACCAGTTTTCACTCTAGCTCTGCTCTAACCCTCTCGACACAATCTCATACACATCGCGTGATAGCTCCTCTGTCGCAGCAATTCGCTCCAATTGCGCCCGCATCATCTGCTGTCGCCCCTCATCATAGCGCCGCCACTGATTGAAGGCGCTGACCATCCGTGCCGCAACCTGCGGATTGATCGGGTCAAGTCGCAGCACCTGATCCCCAAGGAATTGATACCCTCGCCCACTGCGATCATGGAAGTGAAGCGAGTTCCCATGGGCAAATGCCCCAACCAGCGAGCGCACCCGATTGGGATTGGAGATTTCGAAGTCAGGGTGGTCGAGCAATTGTTCAACTTGCTCCACCGTATCTGGCAATTGTGATCCCGCCTGCAACGCAAACCATTTATCAATCACCAACCGCTCTGACTGCCATTTCTGATAGAACTGTTCCAATGCTTGATCACGCTCAGCGCCCGCCTGCAGATTGAGTGCAGAGAGCGCCCCCATCTCATCACTCATATTAGTTGCCTGCTCGAATTGCGCGACTGCCAACTCAGTGATTTCGGTCTCGTCCAGCCGCATCAACATCCCCAACAGCTGATTACGCAGGGTACGCCCATCAGCGGTTTCACCATCCAACTGACTGTAGAGATCAACCATAGACTGGCGGTAGCGCTCTGCAATCGCAGCGATGGCAAACTCTCGTGCAGCGTGAATCGCCTCAACATCCACGATCTCCATTCGCTCTGCCAACCAGCGCTCAGTCGGTAGAATCAACGCCTCTGCGGTAAACGCGGGATCTTCTGCTGCATGTTTCAACAGCTTTCCGACGGCCTCTAGCCATGCCTCATCCATCACCATCGCTTGACCTTGCTGATGATTCTCAACCCACTGCAGCA
>CAZKCT010000089.1:0-3442 GCA_964551545.1 uncultured Piscirickettsiaceae bacterium
TCAATCCATCAAGTCAAACTCAATCCCTTGATCGTGGAGCGCATCTGCTCGCTCCTGCACATAGCGCTGGAAGTGGGGCTGATCCTTGTAGCGCTTATTGAGCACATAGCGCATTGCTGATTGGGTGTGGAACGCCTTAAGGTAGGCCTCGGTACGAAATACCTCACCCCCTGCATCATCAAGAAAAAGTAGAGTTGGGGAGAACTGGATATTGAGTGACTCGGCCCACTTTCGCTCACTGATCCGCCTGCCCGACGGCAGAGTGACTTTTCCCTTGCCCCAGCGGTCGAGCAGGGCCACATCGAACTGGGCGAGATCCTGCTTGAGTTCGGGGCGTTGAAGAATATCAAGATGGAGTTCATCGCAAGAGGCGCAGCGCTTCTGCTCGAACAGCACCAGTTTGGGGCGACCACTCCCTGTTAGCTGACCGAGGTCGAGCGGTGCTTTTCCCCATCCCGGCTGGTGATGCAGGGTTGGCGATGGCGCTGCCGGATTGAGCTTGGCGTAGTATTGGGCGAACGGGGTCTCCTGCTCTTTGTGGCTGGAGACATAATCAAGCACCGCAGCGAACTGGTGCGGTGGGTAGTAGCCATTCATCCGCAACACCCCCTCACCCGACTCATTGAGAAAGATCAGCGTTGGGGTAAACATCACCTTGAGTGATTCACTCAGCTGTTTCTCGGTTCGCTCTTCTCCCTGCAAATCGACCACCTCACGATCCCCCCAAAGGTTGATGGAGACCACATCGAACCCCCGCTGCACCTTGTCGGCAACCGCCTCATCATGAAGATCTTCAATCCATTTGCTGCAGTAGGGGCAGCCGTCCTGATAGAAGTAGAGGAGCAGACGACGCCCTACCTCAGTCGCCTCGGCGACATCCTCCTCAAGATCGAGAAATGACTGTTTGAACCAGGCTGGCTTCTCCACATAGCCGGGGTTGACCAGCCCCTCACCCAGCTGATCCACCTCTGCTGCCATGGCACTGCTCCAACAGGTCATGACCATTACACTCAGCCACTGCACCGCTCTCTTCATTTGATCCCCTCCAAATAGCGCCCCAATATTTGATCAGAGTAGCCAAAGCGGTGATTCCATGCAATCGGGACTGATGAATCCGTTAAAATGTTGCGCTCTATTTTCAACCAACATAACAGGAGTCCACTCACTATGCTCAAGACCAACCACTACTTTGACGGCAATGTCGTCTCTATTGGATTTCAGACCGAGACGCTCCCGGCAACGGTTGGGGTGATGGCCATCGGCGAGTATGAGTTTGGCACCAGCCAGAAGGAGACGATGACGGTGGTAAGTGGTGCATTGACGGTGAAGCTGCCCGGTAGCGATGAGTGGACCACCTACCCCGCTGGTGAGCACTTTATTGTTGAGGCCAACGAGCGCTTCCAGCTCAAGGTTGAGGTGGAGACTGCCTACCTCTGCACCTATGAATAGCAGCCACTGAAACAGTCGCGAAACAGAGGGGCAATATAGTGCCCTTTTTTATTGCGCAAGGAGCAGATGATGCCGAAGAATATTGGATCCATTGATCGCACACTGAGAGTTATTGTTGGGACTGCACTGGTTGCCACAACCTTGATGGGCCTGTTGCCTGCTTGGGGCTGGATCGGAGTCGTCCCTTTGGCCACGGGACTGCTCTCCTGGTGCCCCGCCTATACAATCTTTGGGGTCAATACCTGCAAGAGCACCTGATCGCCCTCTTTCTGGGGTGATCCAGCCAGGGCTCTGAACTAGAGCTCTGGCTTGGCCCCAAACTCGATAAAGGCCTTCATCTCCAGCTGCTGCAAAAGCTCAATCATGCGAATGGTTTTCTGATCCAGCTCTTGCAGCAGCCCTTCCAGCTCTGCCCCTTTATGCCCCTGTTTCACCCCTTCGATCAGCTGTTCAGCAAACTGGTGGAACTCTCGATGAGGTTCGCGTAACGCCTCAAATTGCGGCCACTGAGTGTATGCCTCATTGGCGCTGTAGTACCAACGACCAAAACGGCAGTGGTGATGACTCAACTCAGGTAGCCGATGGGCTACTCGCTCTTCCCCGCTCTCAATCTCAAACTGAATGGATTGCAGCTCCTGCATCAGCTGTCGGCGCCACTCAAGATGATCCATCTGCGCCTGCATGATCAACCCGACCGGCGGCGTCTGGCAGGCATGGCTGCGATTATCTCGAATAAAATGTTCAACCTCATCCAGCGGCATGGGGCGCGCAATCCAGTACCCCTGGATCTTGTCACAGCCCGTACTGGTAAGAAAACGGAACATCGACTGGGTCTCAACCCCTTCGGCCACCACCTGAATCCCCAGCTTATGGGCCATGTGGATGCTCGCCTCAACAATGGTGGTCGCCTTCTGAGAACCCACCATTCGATTCACCAACATGCGATCCAGCTTGATCACCCCGAAAGGCCAGAGGGAGAGGGTGTCAATGGAGGAGTAGCCGGTTCCGTAGTCATCCATTGCGATCGACATCCCCTGCTCTGCCAGATCCCGCAAATTCTGTTCCACCACCGGGTTTTGCTGCAGCACCCCGCTCTCCAGGATCTCCAGCTGCATTGAGCGCGGAGAGACAGATTCCTGATCCAGCACCTGCAACAGAAAGTCGGAGAGATCCTCATGCTCCAGACTTTGCGCGGAGAGGTTAAATGAGAGACGCAGAACCGGGGAGAGCTTACTCAATCGCGCAATGGCCCGAATCAAATCAGGAAAGAGCTGACGGCTGAAAGCATCAATGCTCCCATCCTCCTCCATCTGGGGGATAAATTTTACCGGTGGGACCAGCGTACCGTCTCTCTTCTGAAAGCGGACCAGCGCCTCTACATCACAGACGTGACCATGATCCGTCGAGATGATCGGCTGGTAGTGATAGACGAATTCTCCCTCTTCCCCATTGAGTTCCATCGCTCCTCCTCCAAGAGCTTCCCCCTAAATCGCCTTTTAAGATAACACATTCTTCATGAAAAGCCCCCGCTTTCATTAATGAAATTGGGGGATTGATAACACCTCAAGGCTGGCTCACCCCAGCCTATTCATACTACTGTGCAGCAGGTACTGGATATCCCGAATTGCTCTCGGTTCTCACATCACCGCCACCTTTGAGGCGCGCATTCTCAGCAGCATCCATATCGGCCTCAGCCGCAGATGACCCTTTGCCAGATGCATTGACTGACATGCTAAAGTTCCCCTCCGCATCGCCACTGCCTTTGCCCGCACCGCGGCCACGAGTGTCCATCGCACCATCTGCAGACCCAGCTCCAGCCCCAGACTGGTTGTCATCTCCTCCCATAAAGGCCGAGGCAGATGTACTCAACAGCAGCGCTGCTGCTATGGTCGTTAGTTCTCTTTTCATGATTCCCCCTTGGTTCCATTGCCAGATGATTCCAGCAAAAACTGACAAATATCAGCAACACCAATATAACACAAGTTAGAGGAGA
>CAZKCT010000090.1:0-1169 GCA_964551545.1 uncultured Piscirickettsiaceae bacterium
ATCGGTTGAACAGAGATGGCAAGCTGGGGTTAAATGGGGGCAATGATTCGTCTTCAAAACACCTTTCTATTTGCAGTGATTTTCGCGCTTTTAAGTGGCTGCGAGGCCCCCCGTTTTGATGCGGGAAATCTCTGTTCCATCTATCAGGCGCGGCCAGAGTGGGCTGTAGCAACAGCTGCTGCTGAGGAGCGCTGGGGCGTGCCGCAGGAGATGATGATGGCGGTGATGCGCCATGAATCCAACTTTGACGGAGAGGCGCAGGCTCCGAGAAAACGTTATCTTGGTGTCATTCCTGGGGGGCGTCTATCGAGTGCCTACGGGTACGCACAGGCGCTGGATGCAACCTGGGAAGAGTATCAGCAGCGAACCGGCAGCCCAGATGCAGAGCGGGATGAATTCGCGGATGCGATCGACTTTGTTGGCTGGTACCTCAATCGTGCCCGTCGCAGTCTGCAGATTGGACGGCAGGATGGTTATCACCTCTATCTGATCTACCACGAGGGACATCGTGGCTTTCTGCGCAAGGATTATGAGAAAAATCCACGCCTGATGGCCGTGGCAAAGCGGGTGGATGAGACCCGCCGTCGTTATCGGGGGCAGCTGCGCAAGTGTGGTCCCGAAGAGAAGAAGCCAAAGAGAGAGAAGCGCTTCTCTCTCAAGATCAATGAGGGAAAATTGGAGGGTGATTGATGACGAAAAAAATTGAACAGTATCGAGAGCGCCTCAGAGAACAAGGGCTGAGGCCTGTGCAAATTTTGGTGCCAGATATCAGAAAAGAGGGTTTTTCTGAGGAGTGCCGCCGTCAATCACTGCTGTTGCAAGATGATTCGCTAGAGCTGGAAGTTAACGAGTGGCTTGGAGAGTCGGCAGACAGTGATGATTGGGAGTGATTCTAGGGCCAGGTTTTTTTCCTTATGCTACGGTAATTGACTTTAGTATCAATAGTGATACTGTAAGTGTTGTGTCTTCGATAGAATCTATTCTTGAAACCATGCGAGGCAATCCCAGCAATATTCGCTTTAGGGATCTTTGTAAGGTCTGTGACTCATTCTTTGGGGAGCCCCGTCAACAAGGGTCAAGTCACCGGGTCTATAAAACGCCATGGCCCGGTGACCCAAGAGTCAATATTCAGAATAAGAAAGGAAAGGCAAAGCCTTATCAGGTAAAGC
>CAZKCT010000090.1:1269-3284 GCA_964551545.1 uncultured Piscirickettsiaceae bacterium
AAAGCCTTATCAGGTAAAGCAGGTGCTCAAGGCAGTCGACAAACTGGGTGAATCAAGATGAATATTAAGCATTATTCCTATCGGGTGCTCTGGTCAGAAGAGGATAAAGAGCATGTTGGGCTTTGTTCCGAGTTCCCTTCGCTAAGCTGGTTAGACACCTCCCCAGAGAGGGCGTTATCGGGCATTCAGAAGGTGGTAAAAGGTGTGGTTTCTGATATGGAAAAGTCTGGAGAAAGTCCTCCACAGCCAATATCAGAGCGCCACTACAGTGGGAAATTTCAAGTGCGTATTCCTCCTGAGGTTCACCGTCACCTTGCGTTGGAGGCGGCAGAGCAAGGAATAAGTTTGAACCGAATGGTTGGCGCTCGATTGTCAGGGTAGGCCCTTCTGCGCCTAACGAATCCCCTCTAGCTCCCCATCCATATGAGCCTCAGTCAGCTCATCCAGACCGCCGATGTGATCATCTCCCAGGAAAATCTGCGGTACCGTGCGGGCATTGTTGGTTCGCTTCAGCATCTCTTTCAACCCTTTCTGGGACTGGTCAATGCGCACCTCGATGTAGGAGATGCCCCACTTTGTCAGTAGCTGTTTCGACTTGTCGCAGCGTGGGCAGGTGCCGGTACTATAAATTTTGATCTTTCTGGCCATTCGGTGGTTTTCCTTTTTGGGTGGATGCGGGATCATAGGTCGAAATTTTATTGTAGTAAACAGGAAAACGGAATGACCACTGAGACCGCCACCCCAGAGACCATCTGGCTCAAGGATTACACCCCGCCCAACCATCTGGTTCCGGAAATCCGCCTCTTTTTTGACCTGGGAGAGGAGACCACCGTCAAGAGCAGCATGACCGTAGAGCCAAACCCTGATGGAGAGGCTGGTGCCCCACTGGTGCTTCATGGCGGAGATCAGGAGTTGATTTCCATTGTGCTGGATGGGCTGCGGTTGAGTGAGAAGAGCTACCAGCGCGAAGGGGAGCAGCTGATCATTCCCAATGTCACAGAGTCAGCAACCCTGCAGATCACCACACGACTGCGTCCCAAAGAGAACACCTCTCTGGAGGGGCTCTACCGTTCCGGGCCGATCTACTGTACACAGTGTGAGGCTGAGGGATTCCGCAAGATCACCTTCTTCCCTGATCGTCCTGATGTGATGTCGAAATTCAGCGTCACCATCGCGGCAGATCCCAAAGAGTGCCCGGTGGTGCTCTCAAACGGCAATCGCACCTCGGGTGGTGGCTACCCGGATGGTCGCCACTGGGTCACCTGGGAGGACCCATTTCCCAAACCGGCCTACCTCTTCGCGCTGGTGGCCGGTTACCTTGAAGGGATTGAGGATCAATTCAAGACAGCCTCCGGGCGTGAGGTGGCGCTTCGAATCTATACCGAACCCCACAATGTCGATAAGTGTGATCACGCAATGGCCTCACTGAAGCGCTCGATGGTGTGGGATGAGCAGGTTTATGGGCGGGAGTACGATCTCGACCTCTTCAATATTGTGGCGGTCGACGACTTCAATATGGGGGCGATGGAGAACAAGAGCCTCAATATCTTTAACTCTAAATTCGTGCTGGCCCGACCGGATACGGCGACCGATCTCGACTACCTCAATATCGAGGCTGTCGTGGCCCATGAATATTTTCACAACTGGACCGGTAACCGCATCACCTGTCGGGACTGGTTCCAACTCAGCCTGAAAGAGGGATTGACTGTTTTTCGGGACCAGGAGTTCACGGCAGACCACAACTCGCGAGCAGTCAAGCGAATTCAGGATGTGCGGATGCTGCGCTCTGTGCAGTTCTCTGAGGATGCGGGGCCGATGGCCCATCCAGTGCAACCGGACCACTATATCGAGATTAGCAACTTCTACACCGTCACCGTCTATGAGAAGGGGGCGGAGGTGGTGCGCATGCAGCACACGCTGCTGGGTGCAGAAAATTATCGTAAAGGAATGGACCTCTACTTTGAGCGCCATGATGGGCAAGCGGTGACGGTAGAGGATTTCGTCCGCTGTATGGA
>CAZKCT010000091.1:0-3181 GCA_964551545.1 uncultured Piscirickettsiaceae bacterium
GTGAAACGGGTCTGGTCATGGCAGAACATCAAACAATTACGGCGATCAATGGTGTAGAGGTTGGCGTGCCAGCTACCGAGTGGGTTGGTTTCTGTCAGTGGCTGCTTGCTCACCTTGGGAAGCTTGGCTGCCAGTTTTTTGGTGGTGTGGATAATCATTTAAGGGGCCTTTTTTCGCTCTCTCACAGCCACGATACACTCTATCAACTCACTTCCATCGGTGCCAGCATGAACACCAGTAAATCATCGACGAAGCCACATCTCTACACCGTTACTCCAGACTGTTATGGATAGCTAAAGAGACTGAACCAGTTGCCTCAAACGCTGCTCGGCATCCTCCCAGGGCAACCTACTTCCTGCATCTCTCATTTTCTGATATGCAATAGTTGCGGTGGTCACTGTAATCACGCCACGCCTTACCAACTCCTCAACCAGCCAAAGCGTACCACGTAACTCCACCCTCTCTTCTTCAGCTGCACCACGCAATGATCTGTCTCCGGTCAACAGTGGGCACTTACACTTCCTTGCCAGCTCAAGCGCAAACAGGTCATTCATACTGGGGCCACGATATTTCTGACTCATCTGCATCACACTCATCACAGATTCCCCATCCAACACCTTCAACTGCAACCCCA
This sequence comes from uncultured Piscirickettsiaceae bacterium, assembly GCA_964551545.1. Taxonomy (GTDB): domain Bacteria; phylum Pseudomonadota; class Gammaproteobacteria; genus Thiopontia. Next base: position 635 of record CAZKCT010000091.1, read on the forward strand.
AATCGATCAACTGCGGATAGTACGTAGACAGCTCCTCGACAAACAGCACATCAGGCACAGCAAAAACCTCCTCCAATGCAAACATCTCACCAAGAAGGCCTCCCTCCTCCATATCAATGATTACATTGGCATCACTGATCAACAGCATGCCATCAGCACTCCTGATGCCTGCAACGACGCAGTTCAGAGACCGGAATTCCCAACAACTCTGCCCCTTTGCCATCCCCAATCAGCCCCTCTGCAACCGCACGATAGACCCGATGCATAAAGAGATGAGTCTGCTCTGGCGGATAAAGATCACCCAGCTCTTCCTCAAACAGCCCCTGCTTCTTCAATCGACGCCACATCTGTTGTCGGGTAGTAAACGGTAAAATCCCCAGATCTCCAATCCGGTAGAGCAGCGCCTGTACGCTGGCACCCACTTCCCGCTTCAACAGCATCAATTCCTGAAGATCAATCTCCTTGCGCCGCTGCCCCAATGCACGATACATCTCCTCTTCAGGCACAAGAAAAGCGCCTGCAAAACGGTTGGCAAACTTCTCTTCATCCAGCCCTTCAGCAAGCCGCCCCTCCAGCACCAGATGCCCTAACTCATGTGCGAGGGTGAAACGCTGCCGATCTCCAGGCCAATGGCGTCCAACCACCACTACCGGCATATCGTTACAACAGGTTGCAGAGAGACCATCAAAACGCCCCTCTTCATCTCCATCCACAGTAAAGACCCGAACACCATGCGCCTCAAGCGCATCAATCAAATTGGGAATCGGGTTATGCCCCAAATTCCAGGCATCACGTAGCAACAACGCAATCTCTTCCATCTCTTCCAGTGCCATGATCTGCTCAGGCAGATGATCGGGCACAATGAACAGATCCCTGTCAGCCGATGGAAGAAGCGCCTCCAACTCCTGCCACCGCTCCATATGATCCGCCACCTCAGCCTCAATCTGCCGTTTAGCGGCGACCTTCAATGGCTTCCTGGTGCGGTACTCCACATTGCGCAACTCAACATCACTGTCACGAAAGAAATACTCTATCCGCACCCCAAGCGCCTGCGCCAACCTCAACAGCTGATCCGATGCTGGCACCACCTCATCCCGCTCATATTTTGAAATAGCCATTGCAGAAAGTGACAACCGCTCTGCCAAACCACGCTGAGACAACCCTACTGCGTTTCGCGCCCGGACAATTCGTTCACCCAACATAGAAACCTCCCGAAAGTTTACAATATATTTTATTATTTGTGTTTTTGTAAACTATAGTCTATTGTTAAGACTCAATCAACCATATAAGGAGTCAACCCATGGCAACGAACCCACCCACTGGAGATGGTCACCGAAAAGGGGCCGTTCGCAACCGATCACAGGTATACAACCCACAAAACCAGCGCTGGACAAAACGTGGCCCGGATGGTCGCTTTATGGATCAAAAAGCAGGCAACACCCCCTTCAAGGGTGTACGCAAGGAGAGATAGATGCCCAATGCAGCTGCACACAAAGTTGGGGCAGGCATTGCAGTAACCGCTCTATTTGCCACACACCAAATCATCAAAAACAGGGAAATCGACTGGACTACACTCGCCACCGGTTTTGCTGGAAGCCAGTTGGGCACCCTTCCTGACCTGCTGGAGCCAGCAACCCACCCCAACCATCGAGCGTTTTTTCACAGTTACACAGTTCTTGCTGCGGTTGGCTATGCCGGATACAGACTCTACAAATGGGAACCTGAAACCTCTTTTGAGAGATTCCTGAAAGGCATCGGTATCGTTGCATCCATCGCCTACGCCACACACCTGCTCATGGATTCAAAAACACCAAAAGGATTGCCGCTGGTATAACTGCAAGAGCGAAATATGTAGGAATGTTAACTAATATCAAACACCTTACCTTCTCGAACACCCTTACGTAAAAACCACCTAACACTTGCCTCGTGTTGCGCATCACGCTACACTGAAACTGTAATCAAATCATTTAAACATAAAGGATTGGAGTCATTCTTTCGTACAGGCAAGAAAACAGCGATCCAATCCAGGCACGCCAACAAACTTCGTATGCAATTGACGGCAATAGACACTGCACAACTCATCGAAGATATAGACCTTCCAGGCTATAGGCTGCACCCATTAAAGGGGAAGTGTTCAGAAATTTGGTCGATCTCCGTGAGTGGAAACTGGAGAATCACCTTCAAGTTTACCGATGGCAATGCCTACATACTGAATTATGAGGACTACCACTAATGACCATGTATAACCCACCCCACCCCGGAGAATTCATTCACTCCGTCTATCTGGAACCATCCAACATCAGTGGACGTACACTGGCAGACCATCTAGGGGTTGCCGCCTCAACCATCAGCCGACTATTGAAAACAGAAAGCACCGTTACTCCCGAAATGGCGCTCAGGCTCTCCAAAGTATTAGGAAGAACACCCGAAAGCTGGCTCAATATGCAAGACAACTACAACCTCTGGAAAGCTCGTAATCGAATTGACTTATCTAACCTGGAACCTCTTGTTGCCAGTGCTGCAAAGTTAGAACTGACCCCGTAGTTC
>CAZKCT010000092.1:0-2750 GCA_964551545.1 uncultured Piscirickettsiaceae bacterium
GACCAAGCGATTCTTTTGCCCAACTCATTGAAGTCAGCAATTGTCCCGTGGGCGGCTAAAATTCCAAAGCGAACCGGGTTTCGCGGAGAGATGCGTTATGGGTTAGTGAATGATATGCGCTTGCTCGATAAGCAGCAATTGGCCATGACGGTGCAGCGTTTTGTGGCGTTGGGGGATATTGATGGTGCGCCATTGTCAGAGATTCCGGAGCCACGACTGGATGTGGATCCAGGGCGTGTCGACCAAGCACTCTCGTCTGTTGATCTGCAGCGTCCGACAGGTAAATTGTTAGTGCTCTGCCCCGGTGCCGAGTACGGCCCAGCCAAGCAGTGGCCTGCTGAGTACTTTGCTGAAGTGGCGAAGGAGAAGGTGGCGCAAGGGTGGCAGGTGTGGCTGTTGGGGTCTGAAAAGGATCGGAATGTTTGTGATCAGGTGACAAGCCAAATTTACCCTCCCCCTGAAAGGGGGAGGGCAGGGGTGGGGGTCGAGAACCTGGCGGGTCGCACCACCCTCGAACAAGCGGTCGATCTCATGTCATTGGCAACGGTTGTCGTGGGGAATGACTCTGGTCTCATGCATGTTGCGGCAGCACTGGATCGAGATTTGGTAGCGATCTATGGCTCATCCGATCCTGGGTTTACCCCGCCTTTGAATAAGCGGGCAAAGATTCTCAATCTTAATCTCGATTGCAGCCCCTGTTTCAAGCGAGAGTGCCCGTTAAAACATACAAACTGCTTGAAACAGTTGATGCCAGGGCAGGTATTGGCTGCCATACAGGAATTTGGAGAGTTTCATTAAAAACCCGTATTTTTGTTTCTCATATTTGATAATATTTATTTTTTGAATAGAATGAGAAGCATATGCCGGCAAAGTTACAGAGAGTGAGTGCTGCTGTTCAAGATAGACTCTCCCTGCTTGGGTCAGAGATTCGCAACCATCGAAAGCAGCTGAAAATAAGTGCTGTTTCTACGGCAGAGGCCGCTGGCTTGTCGCGTGTTACCTTGTACCGGATTGAAAAAGGGGAGCCTTCGGTCTCCATCGCGGCCTATCTCAGTGTCATTGCTGTGTTGGGGATGGAAATATCATTACAGCCTCTACAGGAAGGTACTCAGCAACGAAGTAGTCGGTCGGGCTGGATTCCGGCGCGTGTTGTCGCTTCAGACTATCCACAATTAAATCAGCTGGCGTGGCAACTCAGTGAGCGCAGTGAGTTGACCCCGGCAGAGGCACTTACCATCTATGAGCGTAACGAGCGGCACATTGATCTTCAAACTCTAGATCCTGAAGAGCATGATTTAATTGAGGCGCTTCGCCTGGCTTTCAGGAAAGGGCAAGGGCTTGTTTGAAAGGCCGCATCATCAGCGAATTGCACAGGTGCTTAATGCTCTGAATGGGCCGCTATTGGCAGAAAACAGTTGCCTGTTTGGTGGAGGAACGGCGATTGCTTTGCGCTATGGTGAGTACCGAGAGTCTGTCGATATTGATTTGCTGGTGTCAGAGCTTGAGTATTATCGGAACCTTCGTCAGATGTTAATCGCGCCAAAAGGCATTGCGGCAATTTTTCAGGAAGGGGCTACCGTCCCAGAAATGTTGCGTCCATTGCGGGCAGATCAGTATGGACTCAGGACATTGCTGCAGGTAGAGCGGATCCCAGTAAAGTTTGAAATTGTTCTTGAGGGGCGAATCCAATTTGAGCGACCTGGATCAGGGGATCAGGTTTGTGGTATTGCTACATTGACGCCACTAGATATGTTGACCAGTAAGCTTCTCGCCAACTCAGACCGATGGCGTGATGATGCAGTCTTCAGTCGTGACTTGATTGACTTGGCAATGGTGGCACCAGAAAAAGGGCTATTGGCTGCCGCGGTTCTGAAAGCAGAAAGCGCCTATGGGGATGCGATTGCGAAAGATCTGAAAAAAGCTATCCAGCGGATGCAGTCAGAAGAGAACTGGATGGAGCGCTGCATGAAATCGCTCTCTATTGAAATTCCGAAAGCACTGTTGTGGCAAAAGATCAGACACTTGAAAATATTAGTGTCAGTAGTTGAAAAAGTAACTGTAGTCAACACTCCCTCCCCCTTGCAGGGGGAGGGCAGGGGTGGGGGTAGACACTGAAAATACTTTTGGAACGATTGGCATGAAAGTTTTACTGGTCAAGACCTCATCATTGGGCGATGTACTCCACGCGTTGCCTGCAGTGACCGATGCGGCCAATGCCATTCCCGGTATCCAATTTGATTGGGTGGTAGAAGCCCCATTTTCCGAGGTTCCTGCCTGGCACCCGGCAGTAGATCGAGTGATTCCAGTCTCCATTCGGCGTTGGCGCAGAGCACCTTTCAAGGCGCTTGTTTCTGGAGAGTGGTCGACTTTCAGAAAAGCACTGAAAGCGCTTGAGTATGATCTGGTGCTGGATGGGCAAGGGCTAATTAAAAGCGCCTTGATCACCAAGATGGCGCGAGGGCCTAAATATGGGCTCGATCGGTACTCTGCACGTGAGCCATTGGTCAGTCGACTCTACGATTACCCCATCCGTGTTGAGAAGGGTGAGCATGCGATTGTCCGTCTGCGCAAGTTGTTTGCCCAGGCACTGGAATACCCATACTCTGATCGTGAGGCTGATTCCGGAATCAATTCCCCTCCCCCTTTAAGGGGGAGGGACAGGGAGGGGGTAAAAACCATCCTCTTCATCCACGGTACCACTTGGCCAACCAAACACTGGCCCGACAGCTATTGGGTAGCGTTGGCGAGGC
>CAZKCT010000093.1:0-2679 GCA_964551545.1 uncultured Piscirickettsiaceae bacterium
AAATACCTCAAACGTGAGCGCAAGAAGAAGCTGCCAGAGGGGGCGGATTTTTGGGACTTTGATTGCAAATATGGGGTGACAGAAGAGGCTGCAAAGGTGATCCATGTGGCGGAACTCACCCAGTCTATTGATGAGGCAGCGGCGCAGCAGTTGGAGTCGTTCTATCTGGAGATTTTGGCCAAACCTGCAACGCGTACCAAGCGAGCGCCCTCTGCAGAGGAGTAGTTGTTAGGTGGTTCCGACTCCCCGTTAAGTTCTGTGTCGGTGTCGCTTTTCCGGTATGATCCCGCTTCTTTTACTCCTCATCTCCACAATAGATATCCATTGATTGTCCGGTGCTCGGTACCTTGGTTCTGAGCTCAGAGTATTGATGTCTGTCTGAAACAGCAGGCTGTACCACCATGTCTTTTGAACAACTGGGCCTTTCGGATGAAATTCTGCGCGCCCTTGCCAAACAGGGCTATAGCGAGCCGACTCCGATCCAGCAACAGGCGATCCCTTCGATTCTGGAGGGGCGAGATATTCTTGCGGGGGCACAGACCGGAACGGGTAAAACGGCCGGATTTACCCTGCCAATGCTGGAGCTGTTGCACCAACATGCTCAGGGGAAAGGGAACCGTGCGGTACGGGCGCTGGTGCTGACACCGACGCGTGAGCTTGCGGCACAGGTGGGGGAGAGTGTGGAACAGTATGGGCACTATCTACCGCTCCGTTCGGCCGTGATTTTTGGTGGGGTGAAGATTAACCCGCAAATCAGCAAGCTACGCCGGGGGGTTGATATTCTGGTGGCGACACCGGGGCGACTACTGGACCATGCCAGCCAGAGGACGGTGGACCTCTCTCATGTTGAGTTGCTGGTGCTGGATGAGGCGGACCGAATGTTGGATATGGGGTTCATCCATGACATCAAACGGGTGCTGAAGCTGTTGCCGAAAGAGCGGCAGAATCTGTTGTTCTCGGCGACCTACTCCCAGAAGATCAAACAGCTCGCCAGTGGGCTATTGAATGATCCGGCATTGATCGAGGTGGCACGTCGTAATACTGCTGCAGAGACGGTGGAGCAGGTGGTCTATCCGGTCGATAAGAAGCGCAAGCGAGAGCTGCTCTCCCTGATGATCGGCTCCAACAACTGGAAGCAGGTGCTGGTCTTTACCCGTACCAAGCATGGGGCTAACCGTTTGGCGCAGCAGCTAGAGAGGGATGGACTCACTGCGGCGGCGATTCATGGCAATAAAAGCCAGGGCGCGCGTACCCGTGCGCTGGCGGGGTTTAAGGCAGGTCATGTGCGGGTACTGGTGGCGACCGATATTGCGGCGCGTGGACTCGATATCGATCAACTGCCCCATGTGGTCAACTATGAGCTGCCCAATGTGCCGGAGGATTATGTCCACCGGATCGGCAGAACCGGGCGTGCGGGCAATGAGGGGGAGGCGGCCTCACTGGTCTGTGTGGATGAGCTGGGGCTGCTCAGGGATATTGAGAAGCTGCTAAAGCGGGAGATCCCTCAGCAGGTGATCTCTGGTTTTGAGGTCGACGCATCGATTCAGCCGGAGCCGATTCAGCAAGGGAAGCGGGGTCAGGCGAAGAGAGGAGGAGGCGGCCAGAAAAAGTCGTCTCGTGCCAAAGCGAGTCAAAAGGGGAGAGGGGGTCAAGGAAAGGGGAGTCGCGCATCCACGGGTGCGGTAAACGATACTCCCAAGAAGAAGCGGCGCAGGCGGCGTAGGAAGCCTGCTGCGGGCACGCGGCCCCAACCGTAAGTCTTTAATAGGCTACAACGACCACCGGGTTGAGGTGGTCGTTGGTATGGAGCTGCCCTGTTGTCAGGATGGGCTAGTTACGAACCCGCTGTTGTGCACGGCGATAGAACTTCCATAATTTCTTGCCATCTTTCATATTGACCGTTCCCTGGTTCTTGATGATGGTCTGTCCCTCCTTGCTCTTGGCATACTTGATGAATGCCTTTACTTTTTCCGACGCATTCTTGTGTTGTGCAAGATAGAGTGGGCGATAGAGCATGTACTTGCCATTGGCAATGTTGTCATAGGTTGGGGCTTTCCCGTTGAGTTCCAGAATCTTGACGTTGCGTTTCTTGGCGCTGCTGATTCCTGTGATACCGAAGGACCAGGGGTCTTTCTCGACACGAAGCTCCAGTGGGCGAGAGGATTTCATCACCAGCCCATCCTGACGGTAATCGTGGTTGCGATCTGCAAAGAGCAGTTCACGAGTCATCATGCCGACCCCGTTGGTCTTGCCAATGCGCTGCAAAAAGACGATTTCCTGATCATCCCCACCCAGTTCGCTCCAGTTGGTGATCTTTCCATTGATCACATCCTTGAATTGCTGCAGGGTGATGCTGTTGACCTTGTTCTCGGGATGAATAATGGCAACCAGAGCATCCCAGGCAACCTGGACTAGTTTGGCGTTGTCTTCCCGCTCGTCCTTGATGGCATGACGACAGGTGCCGCCAAGGTCAGAACGTCCGGCAGAGACCTCACGAATGCCTTTGGTGGCGCCGCCGCCGCTGAGGACGATCTTCACGCCTGTTTGGGCCTCGTATCCCTTGGATAGGGCGGACATAAACGCTTTTTTAGTGATGCCACATCCGGTCCATGTGAGCTCTTCCGAAGCGGCGGTTGGGGCAATGAGCAGAGCCCCGGCAAGCAACAGAATATAACTTCC
>CAZKCT010000094.1:0-2619 GCA_964551545.1 uncultured Piscirickettsiaceae bacterium
TCACTCCCTCTGGGTATTGGAATCCTGTGCGGAAAGCAGTAGCAACAACGCCTCTTCATCCATGATCGGAACCCCCAGAGACGCCGCTTTGGTCCGCTTCGATCCGGGGTCCGCACCACAGATGAGCGCTGTCGTCTTGCCAGAGACTGAACCCGTCACTTTCGCCCCCAAGGCCTGTAACTGCTCTTTCACTTCTGTTCGCTTCATCTGGCTCAGCGTGCCGGTGACCACATAATTATGACCCAACAGCGGTTGTTGCACCGGAGAGTGCTGCTCGACCGGCTCCCAGTGAACCCCCTCATCCCGTAGCTGCTGCACAACCTCTCGGTTATGGGGCTGCTGGAAAAAAGTGGCGATATGGTTGGCCACAATGGGACCGACATCCTCAACCTGCTGCAACTCTTCAACGGTGGTGATCAGAATGGGGTCCAGCTCCCCAAAATGGTGGGCCAGTGAACGAGCCGTCGCCTCTCCCACCTCAGGAATACCCAATGCAAAAAGGAAACGAGGCAGCGTGGTGCCGCGACTCTTCTGTAGTGAAATCACCAGATTCTCTGCGGACTTCTGCCCCATCCGCTCCAATCCAGAGAGTTGATCCACCGTCAGCCGAAACAGATCGGCCGGATTGTGGATCAGATCCTGGGTGACGAGCTGATCCACCAGTTTCTGTCCCAGCCCCTCCACATCCAGCCCCTTGCGCGATGCAAAGTGCCAGATCGCCTCTTTGCGCTGTGCCGGACAGTAGAGCCCCCCACTGCAACGCACCACCGCCTTGTCTGCCTCGCGAACCACCTGGGCACCACAAGCTGGACAGTGATCTTTCATCTTCCAGGGCACAGTCCCCTCTGGACGCTGCTCAACCACCACCCGCACCACTTCTGGAATGACATCTCCGGCACGGCGCACCACCACTGTATCCCCCTGCCGCACATCCTTGCGCCGCACCTCATCCTCATTGTGCAACGTCGCATTGGAGACAGTGACGCCCCCAACTTCAACCGGCTGCAGCCGTGCAACCGGGGTCAACGCCCCGGTTCGCCCCACCTGAAGATCAATTGAGAGTAGTTCAGTCGTGACCTCTTCAGCCGGGAACTTCCAGGCAATGGCCCAGCGGGGTGCCCGCGAGGTCATTCCCAATTTTTTCTGCAACGCAAAGTCATTGACCTTGAAGACAACCCCATCAATCTCATAGGGGAGTTCATCCCGTCGCTGCTGTAACGACGCATAATAGGCGGCACAGGCAGAGATCCCCTGCAGCAGGACCGCCTCTGAAGAGACGGGAACGCCCCACTGCTTCAGCAGTGCCATCTGCTGAAAATAGCCAATTGCCGTCGCCCCCTCTTGTTGAACGCCAATGCCATAACTGATGAAAGAGAGTGGGCGCTTGGCCGTAATGGCTGAATCCAGCTGACGCAAACTCCCTGCGGCCGCATTTCTCGGATTGGCAAAACGCTTCTCCCCGGCCGCCTGCTGCGCTTGATTGAGCCGCTCGAAATCCTCTTTGGCAATAAAGACCTCGCCTCGCACCTCCAGTCGTTGCGGAATCTGCTCCCCCTTCAGGCGCAATGGGATATCGGCGATGGTGCGAATATTGGCGGTCACATCCTCGCCTCGCTCTCCATCACCACGGGTCGCCCCCCGTACCAGCACGCCATCCTCATAGAGCAGACTCAGCGCCAGGCCATCCAGCTTGGGCTCGGCCACATACTCAACCATCGATACCTCACCACGCTCACAAACTCTACGCTCGAAATCCTCCATCTCCGACCGATCAAAGGCATTGTCGAGCGAGGCCATCGGCGTCTCATGAATGACCGAGTCAAAACCCTCAAGAATTGCACCTCCCACCCGCAAGGTTGGAGAGTCCGGGGATTGCAACGCGGGGTGATGCTGTTCTAGATCCTGCAGCTCCCGGAACAGCCGATCATATTCATGATCTGAGATCTCGGGATCGTCCAGCATATAGTAGCGACGGTTATGATGCTCGATCTGCTGACGCAACCAGTCCGCCCGCTCGATCATCTCGGAGGTTGGGGCGTCCCCCAGAGTGGCTCTACTCATCCTTATTTCGGCTGACCAATCACAGAGCGGCGACGCTCCAGCTCCTGCTGGTACTCAAACTCATAGACCTGATCCCTTAGCCGCTGCAGGGAGTGCGGGGTCAGCAGTCGACGCTTCTCGTCACAGACTCGACCACCAAGCCCCAGCGCCAACTGATGGGCACTCTCGACCATCTTCTCAAAAGCGATCTTTCCGGAGTGTGGCGCAGGCAGCTGAAAAAACAAGGCCATTCCCGTGGTTCTCAGACTCATCACATGCTGCAGTTCAAAGATACCCGGCTTGAGCACATTACTAACACTGAACAACGGATGACGCTGTCGCCCTACTGGCGCATCGCTGGGGAAAGCATGATAGATCCCCTGTTTACTGAGTTCGAAACCAGCCGCTGTACATTCACGCATCAGGTCACTGCCTTCGAACAGGTCTCCCTCTTCGGCCATCACCGTCAGTGCAATCGCCATCCCACCTGCTGGTGCGGGATCCAGAGTCATCGCCTCATCGGAGGCCTCTACTGGTGTTGGTGTTGGTGTTGGTGTTGGTGTTGGTGTTGGTGTTGGT
>CAZKCT010000095.1:0-2567 GCA_964551545.1 uncultured Piscirickettsiaceae bacterium
GCGAACTACATCTAGAAACCAGCAGTTTCCCTCAGCACAATAACTCTCGACTTACACAATCGAGGGTAGAGAGATGGATCATGATGACTATTGGACCAAACAGATTGAGGAATGGGAGAGAAGCAAGCAAACTCAGAAGAGTTTCTGTATTGAGCATGGGTTGAGCTACACTCGCTTTCTCTACTGGCGCAATAAGAAGAATAAGCAGAGACGAACCGCAGTGCATGGTTCTTCAATAGGATCCAGGCCTACCCATCCGCAGTGGCTTCCGGTTACCTTAGGGGATGGACCAACCTCACCCACACCCACACCCACACCAGAATATGCACTAAGCCTCCGGGTAAACCATCTGCAACTAGAGTTCACTGAGAGCAGTGATCCCGCATGGTTGCGACAGGTTGTTGAAGAGCTGAGCAAGGTGCCTCTGTCATGATTCCTGTTGCTCCCCATACCCGAGTCTATCTCGCTATCGGTGCAACCGATATGAGAAAATCAATCAACGGGCTCTCTGTTCTGGTTGATGAGGTTTTACAGCTCAATCCTCTCTCCAGCCATCTCTTCATCTTTTGCAATCGAGGAAGAGACAAGATCAAGATTCTCTACTGGCACAATAATGGATTCTGGCTCTTCTATCGTCGACTCGAAAAACAGCGTTTCTGGTGGCCAAGTGTCGATCTGAATTATACGAACTCCCCCTCTATTGAGATCGATGGCAGAGAGCTGTCCTGGCTGTTGGAGGGGATCAGTCTTGATCAGGTTCAAGCCCATAAAAAGCTTGATTATGAAGTGATTTAGGGCCTGTTTTTGACGCTCTCTTATTTCTGCAAATGGCTGAAAATGTTATACTTTAACGCATGCAGTCAAGCGCTCAACAAGACCAGAATGGTGCCGATATTTCCAGCAATTCAGCCTGTTCTGACGCTACTGCAGAGATCGTCAATCTACGTACTGTAATCAAGCAACAAGAGCAGGATATCCAGCAGAAAAACAGCCGCATTGAAGAGCTGCTGGATCTGTTAATCCTGATGCGCAAACAGCGCTTTGGTCGCAGTAGTGACACCCCTCACCCCGGCCAGGATAGCCTCTTTGATGAAGCAGAGCTCGAAGAGCTGATGGGAGAGCTCTCGGCACTGATCGATGAAGAGGTGGTAGATGATGACGGTAGTAACGGCAAGGGAGAAGAGGCGGGTACTGATCAGGAGATCACTCCAAAAGAGAAGCCATGCCGCCGCCCCCTACCCAAAAACCTTGAGCGAATCGAGAAGACTCAAGAGCTTTCCGAAGCCCAAAAAGCAGAGATGGGAGAGGATTGGGAGACGAACTGGAAGCTGGTTGGATATGAGCAGTCAGAACAGCTCGCCACCATTCCCAGGCAACGCTATGTTGTCGTCTACAAGCGCCCCAAATATGTACCTGTCGATGATACTGTGAAGGGTGCCGACAGAGGAGTGATCACCGCTCCACGAGCACAGCAGATCATCCCTAAATCGATTGCGCACCATAGCCTGATTGCCGATGTGATGACGGCCAAGTTTGTGGATGGTATCCCCTTCTATCGCCAACAGAAGATTCTAAAGCGAGATGGCATTGAGCTAAGCCGGCAGACCATGAGCGGCTGGGTAATCCACCTCCACCGCACCGTTGAACCCTTAATGGAGGTGGTGCGGAGATACATGATCCAAGGGAGAGTGGTCCATATCGATGAAACACCCCTCCAAGTGCTGAATGAGCCTAATCGGGAAAACAGTCAGAAATCCTATATGTGGGTCTACAAGGGAGGCCCGCCGGGTCGGCCGGTTATCTGCTTTCAGTACTCTGAACAGCGTAGTGAAGAGATCCCACTCCAGTTTCTCCTTCGAGAGGATCAAGCTTCCTCCCTGCAACAGAGCAAGTTCTATATCGTTACGGACGGGTATGCCGGGTACAACCAACTGGCAAAACGCACGGAGGTCTCCGGCCGCGCTGGATGCTGGGCTCATGTGCGTCGCAAATTTGTGGAGGCAACCCATGGGCGCAAGGCGGGAACCGTGCACCATCAAATCGTCAAGATGATTGGAAAACTCTACTCAATCGAGAGCAAGGCACGTAGAGAAGAGATGAATCCACAGCAACGCCACCAGTTACGACAGGAGAAATCCACTGTAGTGCTGGAGAAGATCCGGGAGTGGCTCGACAAATATCAACCAAAGACACTCCCCAATAGCCTGCTGGGGCAGGCGATCCAGTATGCCGACAACCAGTGGCCAACACTCACCACATTTCTCCAGGATGGAGAGATCGAGATCGACAACAATATTGCAGAGAATGCTATTCGCCCCTTTGCAGTAGGTCGAAAGGGGTGGCTATTCTCGGGTAGTCCTGCAGGTGCTGAGGCCAGTGCCACCATGTACAGCTTGGTAGAGAGCGCCAAAGCCAATGGGCTAGAGCCTTGGGCTTATCTCAACCACCTGTTTGAGCACCTCCCCAAAGCCAGGTCTGAAGAGGAGATAGAGGCTCTGCTGCCGTTCAATTTGAAAAATGAGGACTTGAAACGGTTGGGGAAGTAGTGGGGTTTGCTAGACGCTTAC
>CAZKCT010000096.1:0-2545 GCA_964551545.1 uncultured Piscirickettsiaceae bacterium
AGGTGGCGTTGCAGCCAATACTCCGTCAATGCCAGCTGCCACAGTTTACTGCCTTGAATACGGGTAAAGCTCTCCGGAGCAGTTGGATTAGACAATAATTGATCAATATAGCTGCGTCGGTAAAGCCCCCGCTCCCGACAAGCCTGCGAACCAAGAATATCCTGCATGAACTCCAGAAACTCCCCTCGTACATATTTCAGTGCCGGCATCGGAAAATACCCCTTGGGGCGATCAATCACTGAATCAGGCAGCAATCCACGGGAGATCAACTTGAGCGGTCCCTTGCCTTGATGCTTCAATTTCAATGCCGGTGGAATCTGCGCAGCCAACTCTACCAACTGGTGATCAAGGAAGGGCACTCGCGCCTCCAACCCCCAAGCCATGGTCATATTATCAACCCGCTTCACTGGATCATCCACGACCAGCGTTGTGATGTCAGCACGCAGCACCTGATCAAGATACTCACTGGCATCCGGCTGCTCCAGCAACTGCTGCATCAATGCAGCGGTGTGATCCGCCCCCAAGTATTGCTCGGTCAGCAGCGCCTGCATCTCTGAGTGATCACGATCAAAATAGGACTGGCGGAAGCGCTCAACCGATGAACCCGCTGCCTGATCCATCAACGGATACCAGAAGTAGCCAGCGAACACCTCGTCGGCCCCTTGACCACTGAGCACAACACTCACCTCTTTTGAGACTTGTTCTGCCAGCAGATAGAAGCCAATCGCATCCTGCCCAAACATTGGCTCTGACATCGCATCAACCGCCTCAGTCAATCGTGGCAATGCCTGATCATTGGGAATGATAATCTTCTGATGCTGCGTCTGAAACCGCTCGACCACTGCATCGGAGTACTCGAACTCACTACCCCGCTCCTCGGGCGAATCCTCAAAACCAATGGAGAAGGTACGGATCTCCCGGTGTCCCGCTTCTGCCAACATACCAACCAGCAGACTGGAATCCAGCCCTCCCGAGAGCAGCACCCCAACCGGCACATCGGAGGCAGCACGGCGGCGCTCCACCGCCTGCATCAGCAACTCACGAACCGCCTCCGCCCACTCCCATTCGCTTTTAGGTGCTGCCGGGCGCGTGGCTTGCAGTGACCAGTATCGATGTTTCTTGCTAGACCCATCAGCCTCCACCGTCAGCCAGTGGGCCGGCTCCATCTTGTGAATCGCCTTAAACAGGGTACGCGGCGCCGGGACCACTGCATGCAGGGTGAAGTGGTGATGTAGCGCTGCTGCATCAAACGCATGATCAACTCCACCAGCCGCCAATAGTGCCGGCAGCGTCGAGGCAAATAGCAGTCGATTTCCATCTTGGCTCCAGTAGAGCGGCTTGATCCCCATACGGTCACGCACCAGGTGGAGCTGCTGACTTCGCCCATCCCAGAGCGCAAAAGCAAACATCCCCAGGAAACGCTCAACGCACGCCTCTCCCCAGGCGTGATATGCATTGAGAATGACCTCGGTATCACCACTTGAGTGGAACGAATAACCCAGCCCTTTCAGCTCATCACGCAGTTCACGATAATTGTAGATGGTGCCGTTGAAGACGATCGCCAGCTGATGCGCCTGGTCCACCATCGGCTGGTGCGCCCGCTCTGAGAGGTCAAGAATTGAGAGGCGGCGGTGCCCTAGCTGAATCGCACCTTGCTGCCAGACGCCTTCATCATCCGGCCCTCTTGGGCGCAACACCTGCAGCATCCGCTCTGCCACGCGCACATCTGGCGTAGCACCATCAAACCTCAGTTCACCGCAAATCCCACACATGGATCACCCCGACCTAGAAACGGATGATGCTATCGAGCGAGAACCAGCCATCGTAGATCTTTTTCAATCTCATCGCCTGAGCGCGACTAGCCGCACTGTAATCTCTTAACAGATAGAGCGGTTTCCCCTGCTGCTCGATCTGCTCCATCACGATTTTAAAACCAGACTCCTTGAGATCATTCATCACCAAATTGGCACGCTGCTGGTTACGGAATGAACCAAGCTGAACATACTGATCTGAAGAGCGAATGGTCTGCTCCACAGGGGACACCGGTTTCGTTGCGACTGGTTGAGGTTTTTCCGGTTGGGCAACTGCCTTCTCAACCGGCTTTGCCGCTGAGCGCTGCGGCTGTACCGGATCAACCGCTGGCTTTTCAGCCTTTGGCGATGCCTGCTTGGGGTGTTCTTGTGGCTTCGGTGGTTTTGGTAGCTGCCGTTTCTCAATCCTCTTTTCTGCCATCTTGGCCACTTTTAATTCGCGCGCCTTCGCTCTGTCCTGATCGACCTTGGTTGACATACTCTTTGGAGAGATGGATTTCTTTGACGTTACTGGTGACTTTTGAGGTTTCTGCACAACAGGCCCAAGCTTCACTGCTTGTGGTTTATTTTTTGGTAACTCTATAGGCTTTGAGGGACTGGAAAGCTGAGTGCGCCCCTCTTCAACCAATTTTTCTAGCAACTCCACCTCCTGCAACAGTTGCTCGTCAGTGGCCGGAGCTGATTGAGCCGTAGTCGGTAGCTCGACCTCTGCCTCTGCCTCTGCCTCTGCCTCT
>CAZKCT010000097.1:0-2428 GCA_964551545.1 uncultured Piscirickettsiaceae bacterium
TTGTGGGACTCCTCTGCAGGAAAATTATCACCATAGTGACTGAAATACAAACCATGATGCAGTATCAGGGCAACATCCGAAAAATGAGAACCACACTGGATGATGTGGTGAAGTATCTACTCCCGATTGGAGAGGATTTTCTGTCAATCAATGAACTGATTGGGCGCCCAATGACACTGAGTCATGAGGGGGCAATCCACTGCGTGGCCTGTGGACGAAAAAGTAAGAAGAGCTTCAATCAAGGCTACTGCTATCCCTGCTTTCGGGACCTGCCAGAGTGTGATCAATGCATTATCAAGCCGGAGATGTGCCACTATGCAGAGGAGAGTTGTCGGGATGCTTCGTGGGGAGAAGCGCACTGCCTGCAGGATCACTATGTCTATCTGGCCAACAGCTCTGGGGTAAAGGTTGGCATTACTCGTGGCACTCAGATTCCAACCCGCTGGATGGATCAGGGAGCGGTACAGGCACTACCGATTTTTCGGGTCAAGGATCGCCTTACCTCTGGATTAGTGGAAGTGGCGTTGAAGCAGCATGTGGCGGACAAGACAAGCTGGCAGCGGATGTTGAAAGGGGCTCCTGACCCGGTCGATCTGGTTGAGCAGCGTGAGCAACTACTGGATCGCTGTAGGGAAGCGTTGGATACAGTGATCGAACGCCAGGGGGAAGGTGCGCTCACACTGCTGACGGATGAGCAGGTGGTTGAGATCAACTACCCCGTGGATCAGTACCCAACCAAGGTGAAGTCCTTTAATTTTGATAAAACGCCTGAGGTGAGTGGCACACTGGTGGGGATCAAAGGGCAATACCTGATCTTCGATACAGGTGTACTCAATATCCGCAAATTCGGGGGCTATCAGATCAGCCTCCAGGTTGACGAATAGCCCTCTGTTACGGCTGCTCAATCAGCTCAATTGCATTCCGATCTGGGTCACGGCAGAAGAGGGCGTTACGACCTGATTGGCTGCGTGTGTAGGGAATTCCGTGAGCCTCCAGCTTGGGAACTAGGTTCTGAAGATCAGAGACCATAAAGGCGAGGTGGCGATCTCGTCCTCCATGCGCAGGGCGCCCCTTGATCGGATCGGGATTGGGGAGCTCAAGCAGGTGGATCTGTTGCGCTCCGATTGATAGCCAGGCCCCAGGGAACCCGAGGTCGGGACGCTGGTGGTCCTGTTCTAGCCCAAGCACATCGACATAAAAGTGAAGAGCCTCTTCTGTTGAGGCGACAATCAGGCTGGCATGATGAATGGCATCGATCTTAAACATGTTGTCTACTGCAGATTCAGCAGCCTCTGAGCATTCTTGTAAGCGACTTTCTTAGCGGTCTCTTTCGTCAGATTCTTCAACAACCCCTTTCGGATAGTTCTGATTCCGGCGTCGTAATCCCGCTCGGTTTTGGTGTCGGTGCCCACCATAAAACGGTCGGGCATCTCCTCGATCAATGTTTTCCATGAGGACTCAATGCCTGATGCAGTAAAGATCTTTTGTACCGGCTTCTTCTGCATCAACTTGTAGTGAAGTTTGGGAGGGTGTCGGGCAGAGAGATCGCAATAGAGGTTGGTGTGCTGCTTCAACATCTTTTGGATGTCACCTGCACGAGTATTAGAGCCGCAGTGGGCCATGATGATATTGGCCTCTTTATTGTGATCAGCCAGAGCCCCAAGCTGCTTGACGGAGTCGCGATCCCACTGCACATGAACCGATAGTGCGCCACCATATTTCGCCACGAGGTCCAGCATCTTTCGATTCGTTGGAGCATCAATACGCATTTTTCGGCCTCGCCAGAACTTGGAGGTGGTCCTAGAGTTGGCAAATACCTCACCGATGCCCTTGAGCTTGCCAGCTTCGAAATCGGTCTCCAGCATCTCCATCAAAGCCAGAAAAGCGGGGTGGCTGGGATCCTCAAGGCCTTCACGGCCATCCTTCTTGTAGATCTGGTTTAGTTGGCTCTGTCCACCAAATGGGATATATCGTCTTCCCATTACCTCAGCGTAGTGTTCACGAACCTTTCGTCCACCCAGAATAGCCCCAAGCCCAGCCCATTCGACGCCATTTCGATCCATCCAAGAGAGTACATCAGTAGGGCTGTTCTTGGGATGCGGATGCATATGGACATCAGCAATGATCATTTCTACCCCATTTTGATCTTGGGCAGAAACAGCAGCAGGGGGTAATAGCCATACAGCACTCAAAAGAAGCGCCAGCATAAAAGTGGTGGCGGGTGTCTGCTGCTGCATTTCATTTCTCCTCATCCTGCATGCGTTTGAGGCTTTAGCATACCTTGATGGTATGGGGATGTCAGGTTGGCTGAAACAACCGCACTAACAGCGCACTCAAAGAAAAAGGGCTCATATCAATTTGATATGAGCCCTCTCTTTTATATGGCTCCCCCGACTGGACTCGAACCAGTGACCCAAGGATTAACAGT
>CAZKCT010000098.1:0-2275 GCA_964551545.1 uncultured Piscirickettsiaceae bacterium
CAATAAAAACAACCATCGATTCCAACCAGGAGGAGCCTTATGGAACTTCGAACCCTGTTACAGAGCAGCAAAGAGTCTCTGGATACCATCAACATCCATGACCTGCTCTCCATCCGCAACCATTCCAATGACTTCAACGGCACCCGCTCGGAACACATTGAGGCAAGGCTACGGCTGATCGCCATCTCCTTCGGGATCATCGCGCCATTCTGGATCCCGATTGATTACCTTTCACTGGATAGCACCCACTTCTACCAGATGGTCGGGATGCGGATCGCCTTTTCAGTCTCGATGATCCTGATCGCCTTGTGGAGAGCCGAAAGCCAGAGCATTTTGATCAGTCGTCTGCGGATGATGATGCTGATGCTTCCTCCAGGGCTCTTCTACGTCTTTTCCATTCAGCTACTCAACGGTGTTGTCACCAATGAGAGCCTGATGATCGGCTATACCTTCTTCCCTTACCTAATGGTGGTGATGCTGGCGATCTTCCCGCTCACCATGATTGAAGGCGCCATCTTCACCTTCTTTATCGCCCTGTTTGCCATGGCCCCTCATGCACTGGCGGGCAACCTCTTTACCATGGTCGCACTCTCCGACCTCTGGCTACTGGGGATGATGGCTGGGATCTGCATGTGGCCAGGGATGGCTCAGCTCCATATGCTAATGACACTCTACCGTCAGGCCACTCGTGACCCACTGACCCGTCTGGTCAATCGTCGCGTACTCATGAGCCAACTGAATCAGGAGATCGAGCGATCTCAGCAGAAAGCAGATCGATCTCTCTCCATTCTGCTGATGGATCTCGACCGCTTCAAACGGGTCAACGACACCTACGGCCATCTCACCGGAGATCAAGTCCTGATCGATTTCAGCAAGCTGCTCAATCAGGAGTCACCCACTGATGCAATTGTGGGGCGCTATGGCGGTGAGGAGTTCATGATCGTTCTACCCAACACTGCAGCATCTGACGCGTTCACCGTTGCCGAATCAATCAACCGTGCCTGTCGTGAACGGGCCGTTCCACTTGACTCAGAGCAGCATCAGCAACAGACCCTCCACTACAGCGTCAGTATTGGAGCCGGTGAGCTCCGTGACAGCGAGAGTGAACTAACACTGATTGAGCGTGTGGATGAGGGACTCTATCAGGCCAAAGCAGCCGGGCGAGACTGCGTTACGTTGGTGGATTAACGGCGACTAGCGCCCACAGCACTTCTTGTACTTCTTGCCTGACCCACAAGGGCACGGCTCATTGCGTCCAACCTTCTTGCTACTGCGCACCACCGTCTCCGGGGTCGGCATTGCGCCATCGACATACATCCATCGACCATCCACCCGCTCAAACTGGCTGAGCTCATGGGCAGCATGAGCGCCACTGCGATCCCGATAGCTGGCCTTGAACTCCACTGTGCCGGTCGCATCATCCGCACCCCCTTGAGCGCTGATAATCTGCAATCCCAACCACTCTGATTCCTGCGACCATTTTCGTGCCGCCTCAAGATCGTGGTCCGCACGATGATTCGGGTGCAGCGTGTTGTGAATGTAATCGACCTCTCCCATGACATAGGCACTATAACGGGAGCGCATCAACTGCTCAGCCGTCTCGGGAAAGGCCTCCCCTTTCAGATAGGGTTCGCAACAACTCTCATACGCCTGACCAGAACCACAAGGGCAATCACTCATCTTCCTACTTCTCCATATTTGGGACTTATTTGGCCGGGATGATCTCGGCGGCACGCGCCTCTCCAAAGATCTCCGACACCTCTCTTCTAATCTCATCGACCATCAGGTTTGCCCCAATGGTCTGATACTCTGCAGCCAGCCGCTTCCATGCCTTTACATTCTTATTATGGAAGGCAAGAGAGGCTCGAATGATGGCAATGTTCCGATTGCGCACCGCCCGATTGAGAACCGGCTTCTCTCCCTCAACTTCCTGCATATAGGCCTTGGAGTGCTGTTCCCTCTCCTCCTGAGAGTAATTATTCTCTTCAATGATCCGCTGCACATTTTCCTCTGTCTCAGCACGACCCATTCCTGAGAAAGCGGCACTCTTGATCTTCGATAGCATCTCATGCTCCACCCCTTGTGGTGGCGTGGATACCTCCCCCTCTCCAGACTGAAGCCCCCACCAAGCGGCAACACCCAGCAGCAAAAGTAGAGGGAGTGCGAGCCAGAGCCACGGGAGCTTTTTATTCGCAACTGGCTTCTTTGGTTTTGGTTTTGGTTTTGATTCTGGTTCTGGTTCTGGTTCTGGTTCTGGTTCTGGTTCTGGTTCTGG
>CAZKCT010000099.1:0-2214 GCA_964551545.1 uncultured Piscirickettsiaceae bacterium
AGCGCCCCTGAATGGCGCGGTGATACTTCAGGCTCTCATCGTTCTCCAGCACCAGAGTGTCGGCAGAGGCGTCCAGATAGAAGTTTTGCGCGTAGTAACCCGATGTGGCAATCAGTGCAAAAATAGCCAGCAAGGTTAGCCAAGGCTTTTCCAGAACAAGACGATAGTACATTGATAACTCCAGGTCCTCCGTAAGCGACCCATTTTACAGGGAAAACGGTTTTAGGTTGAGTCATAAAAGTGCAATAAAATGTTGCTTGTAACTCCCAACCCTTTCCCATAGAATCCATCGCGATTCACAAGTAAAGCGTGAGATGTTGTTGGACTGACCCCATAGTGGCTGCCTTTCATATCCATGATGTACAGTGAGTTTTATAGGTGCGCTGATGGATGGCGCGAAATTTTGTAGCAATAAAGGTAATGTTTGATATGGCAACAGGTACAGTAAAATTCTTCAACGACTCTAAAGGGTTTGGTTTCATCGTTCAGGATAATGGCGGCGACGACGTGTTCGTTCACTTCCGTTCAATCCAGGGAGACGGATTCAAGACTCTCGCTGAGAACCAGAAGGTCAGCTATGATGTTGAAGAGGGTCCAAAGGGACTGTCTGCAGTAAACGTGACGAAGCTGGAAGGCTAAGCCTACACGCTTTTGATAGAAGGCCCGCCTAGTGCGGGCTTTTTTAATGGAGAACGGTCTGTCCATGACGAATCAAATTGAGATCTATCTGACGTTTGACTATCGGGGGGAGACACACGCACCGAAGGCAACGGTAGACCTTGATCTACAGATGGAGGCGCAGGGACACCTCAACCCCTTTCATCTGCTGCTGGCGAAAGAGAACGAGATCGGACTCTACAGTTATGAGCTGGAGGTGATGGAGTCACTGCCGGTCCAGGTGAGTCATGCCACGGGACTGGCGGTGGGCTTTGTCTCCGAAGAGAAGTATTTTGATGTTGAGGGCTTTGAAGCGGCTTGGCATCAACAGTCTGAAAAAAACCGGCTCAAAGAGATCATCGCGAGCCGCTTTTCGGAAGAGGCGCTGACCGCAAACCCTCAATTGGAAGAGGCCCTCTGGGAGGCCTATCAGTTGGGGAAAAACGCACCGTAACCACTCTTTGGTGATGGGCTGCAATACCGGGATGGACCCAAAGGTCTGTGGCTTGGATGAGCTTCAGTTGAGAAGCCAGCACAATAGATGGTAAACCTCAAAGACACACTGCTCGATCTGTGGCGAGAGATCTTTCTCGTCACTGTGACCGTGTTTCGCCTGATGATCCCGGTGTTGATCGTGGTCAAGATCCTGGAAGAGCTGGGGGGTGTGGCCTGGATTGGGCAGGTGCTGGCCCCGCTGATGGGTGGTTTCGGGCTGCCGGAGTCGATGGGGCTGGTGATTGCGACCACCATGCTGGTCAATATCTATGGAGGACTGATCCTCTTCTTTCAGCTGGCCCCACAAGAGATGATGAGCGTTGCCCAGGTCACGGTATTGGGAACGCTGATGCTAATGGCGCATGGCCTGCCCGTTGAGATTCATATTGTTCGTCGAGCGGGGGTGCGGCTGGGAGCAGCACTGCTGATTCGTCTCGGCGGCGCGCTGTTGCTGGGGCTTTTGTTGCACCATCTCTACCAGTGGGGTGGGTGGCTACAACAACCGGTAGAACTGGTTTGGGTGCCGCCGCCTGTGGATGCCTCACTCTCTGTCTGGATACTGGGTCAGCTAGAGAGCCTGTTGATGGTTTTTGGAATCATCGTCCTGATGCTGACCGGATTGAGGCTGCTGCGCTGGATGCACATTGAACGGTTGATGATCTGGATGTTGCAACCACTGCTGCGTTTGCTGGGGATCGGCCCTCAGGCGACCTCGATCACCATCATCGGCATCACCTTGGGGCTTGCGTTCGGAGGTGGCCTATTGATCCGAGAGGCGGAGAAGGGTCATATCGGGCGTAAGGACCTCTTCTCTGCATTGGCCTTGTTGGGACTACTGCACAGTATTATCGAAGACACCATTCTGATTTTGACAATGGGGGCGGACCTCTCAGGAATTCTCTGGATCAGAATCGTGTTTGCACTGCTGGTGGTCGCTCTGCTCACCCGCTGGGTGGATCGAACGGATCGACCTTTTCAGGATCGCTACCTGATGCGTTCTATTGTGCAGGAAAGAGAAAAAGCCCCGCAACCATAAGATTGTGGGGCTTTATTTGTTGGTGG
>CAZKCT010000100.1:0-2117 GCA_964551545.1 uncultured Piscirickettsiaceae bacterium
CAATGTGCCGAGTGAGAATTTATATGGCCTTTTCTGTGTCGTCACTGATGACTGCTGGGTGGTTGGGGATGCTTCGGGTACAGCGGCCACTCTGCTCCACTGGGATGGAGCGGAGTGGGGGCTGGTGACTTCCACAGTGGTGAATGCCCACTACTATGGGATTAGCTGTCTTACGACAGATGATTGTCAGGCGGTGGGGCAGAAAGAGGGTGAGCTCAATATCATCGCCTGGGATGGCACCCAGTGGTCTGATGTGTCGACCGGTATTCCGCTCAACAAGACCCTGGAGGCGGTTCACCTGACCCAGCCCACTGCAGTGATCGAGTGGTCAGAGCCGGTGCTCTGATCGATTTGATTCTTTCGCTATTTTTCAGATAATGGAGAGACGGAAGCATGATGATAGGGAGTTCAAAAGTATGAAAAGCGTCAGAGAGCAGGTTGCGATGTTGTTGATGGCATCGTCGTTGGTGTATGCCGGATCAGCCACCGCATTCGGTTTTAATATGGGAGATAGCTTCGGTGAGGGCTTTGACTTCAATGAGGGCAATGATCTCGACATTGGAGGCTCCCGGATGAGCTGGGACACCCCCGATAATGTCTGGGATACAGGCACCAGTACAGGTAAAGGGTTCAGCTGGGGCGGTGGTCCACGCTCTGCGCCAAATTGGGGGTTCCGGGATGCGCCACCACCGGCCTACTGGGGGATGCCACCCCAATACTCAATGCCCTACTATCCTCCTGCGCCGGGGTATAGACCACAGCCCTATTATGGGCAGCCACCTGCGCCACAGATCTACCAGCGACCCCCTGCACCACCAGCCCCTGCAGCGGCCGGGAAAGGGGGTGCGCAATGAAACGCTCTGCAATCAAAGCGATCTTGCTGATGTTGGGTGCCGCCGCTTCTGCCAATGCCTCGGATGGCTCAGAGAGCCGAACCTGGCACTGTATGGATGTGGCCTCCGCAGGACTGCGCTGGAATGGTGACACAGAGACCTATCGGGATACCAGCTTCTTCAAGCAGCAGTACCAGATTGTACAGACCAAGGATCAGCTTCAATTCCCGGAGAATATGGGGATCTCAGAAGAGCATCGCTGTGGGTTCCGGGAGAAGAGTTCGATATTGACTTGCCGTGGCCCAGCCCACACCTTCAATCTGAATGTGCAGACCGGTTATGCCAGCCACAGTAAAGGATTTGGCTGGATGAATCCTTATGCGCGCCCTGAACCGATGTTTGTCTCGGCGCTCACCTGCCGAGTCCAGTAACGGATTTCGTTACTGGATGTGGTCGTTTCCCCACGGAAGTGGATCGGTCAGTGCTTTAGGGAGTGGGATGCGGGAGACATAGTCAGAGACCGCGCGTAGATCACGATAGTCAAGCTCTTGCAGGTTCTCCATCAGCATACTGTTTGCATTACGCCGTTTTCCATCACGAATCCAGATCAGCTGTCTGAGCATATATTCGTAGTGTTGCCCCTGTAGTCGAGGATAGAGGTCGCGGTTGCTCCCTTCCCCAGAAGGGCCATGGCATTCGGCGCACTTCTTTTTGTAGATGTCTTCTCCCCGCTCCAGGTCATGACCAGGGCCTCGCCCGTTGTTATCAGTCATTGGTAGCGTTTCGATATAGGCGGTGACGTTGGCAATCTCCTGAGCGCCGCCAAGATATTCTGGGCGGGAGAAGATATACATCGCTGGAGTATCGCGGTTGCGCTGGCTGATATCAGTGAGCTGCTTGATCAGTACATAGCGGTGTTGGCGTGCAAGTTGTGGATAGCCACGTACGCCATGACGGCCAATTCCATTGGCGATGCCCCACCCTTTTTCAGTGTGGCAGAAGATGCAGCGGTTGTTGTAGATCTCCTTGCCGTTCTTGAGGTCCGGCTTCAGTGTCATCGCCTCCTCAATGACGCCGCCATCATCCATTCCATTCCATCCGCCCAGTGCTGCTGATGAGAGCAATAGAAGTGTTGTGGCTGTGCTCCAGCGGAGCGTCCCCCCGATTCCCATACGATCTCCTCCCCAGAAAATTCATTGATGATCAAACTCCAAGGCTACGGATTCCCTCGATAAAGTCAAATTGTTCGATGTTGATGAACATGGTGGTGTCCTGAACCCTTGT
>CAZKCT010000101.1:0-2014 GCA_964551545.1 uncultured Piscirickettsiaceae bacterium
TTGTTGTTCATCACGAAGTGGCCGTCCCACTCGGTGGTGGCGGAGGTGGCCCCTTCGTGGAAAATCGCCTGCACCTTGCCGAAGTCTGCACCGTTGTTGATGCGCTCGATAAACTCGAGCCGATCCATATAATCGGCAATATCAAGGTCGGCCAGATTACGCATCTTGCGCCCGTTGGTGAGATTATCGACCACCAATATGTCGGTTTCACCACGCTCGTTGAGCGCCTTGACGATATTGCTGCCGATAAACCCAGCGCCGCCGGTTACGATGATCATAATCTACTCTCTATCCCTTCCTGATAAACCACTCCTTCCCCCTTGAGGGGGAAGGCCAGGATGGGGGTGAAATACCAAACACTCTACCCCCACCTCAATCCTCCCCCTATCTAGGGGGAGGACTTTACAATTCTTTCCACAATCGATGTTGTCGAATGTCCTTCGACAAACTTCAGAATCTCCACGCTACCGCCATTAGCGACCACACAAGGGCCGCCAGCAACCTCTCCCGGCTTGTAATCCCCCCCCTTAACAATCACATCAGGCAATATATTACAGTAGAGTCGCTCTGGCGTCTCTTCACTGAATGGTACCACCCAATCCACACTCTCTAGCGCCGCTAGCAACATCATGCGTGATTCCAGGTTATTGACAGGACGGCTCACTCCATTCACAGCGCCTTTCAACTGGCGTACCGATTCATCGGAGTTGACCGCCACCACCAGACGATCCCCCAGTCGCCTCGCCTCTGCCAGATAACTGACATGGCCAGGGTGGAGCAGGTCAAAGCAGCCGTTGGTCATAATGACCTTTTCTCCACGTGCATGCGCTTGATCAATAGCGCTCTGCAACTGCCCCTCATCCAGCACACCAAAGCCGGTCTCTTCCGGATCGTGAATAGCTTGATACAGTTCGGCCACTGAGGTGGTTGCCGTACCGAGTTTACCCACCACAATACCGGCTGCCAGATTCGCCACAGTAGTTGCATCCTGTCTGTTGGCCCCTGCAGCAATCCCCGCCGCCAATGTCGCAATGACAGTATCTCCAGCACCGGTCACATCATAGACTTCACGCGCATGGGTGGGTTGATGGAAGGGAGGCTGCGCTCCATCCAGCAACGTCATTCCCGCCTCGCCTCGCGTCACCAGCATTGCATCCATCTGCAGCTGCTCTCGCAGCTGTTGCCCCCGCTCAACCAACTGTGCTGTTGAGTCACATTCCCCTGCAATGGCCTCAAACTCCGAGAGGTTGGGTGTCATCAGGGTCGCCCCGCTGTACTTGGAGAAATCACTCCCCTTGGGGTCGATCAAGACAGGTTTACCTGCGGCACGTGCCAGCACAATCATCTGTTCAATTTGGCTCAGCGTCCCCTTACCATAATCTGAGAGAATCACTGCGCCACAGTCCGCAAGCTGTGCCTTGAACTGCTCCATCATGGGAATCAAGGAGAGCTTCTCCATTGATTCCTCAAAATCGAGGCGAATCAACTGCTGATGTCGACTGAGCACACGCAGCTTGGTTGAGGTGCGCAGCCCCGGTTCTTTCTGAAAGCTACAGTCAACCCCTTGCCCCTCTAACTGTTTTTGTAGTGCCTCTCCTTCAGCATCCTCTCCCACCACACCCAGCAGGGTCACACCACCTCCCAGTGCGGCAATATTTAGTGCCACATTCCCAGCGCCACCGGGGCGTTCCTCAATATCCTGGATATGCACGACTGGAACTGGGGCCTCGGGCGAGACGCGGTCTGCCCCACCTGACCAGTAGCGATCCAGCATCAGGTCTCCCACCACCAGAGTGGTGCCGACAGAGAAATCGGGAATATTCAGACTCATGCGTAGGCCGCCTCCACCTGCTGACACCAATAGTGGCCAATCAGGATATGGGCCTCCTGAATACGCGCCGTCACTGTGGAAGGGACACGAATGCTCTGGTCGGCAATGGCGCTGACAGCCCCTTCTGTCGCACCAGTTAGCCCAATCGTCTCTATCTGCTGTTCCGTCGCCTGCTGCAGTGCA
>CAZKCT010000102.1:0-1959 GCA_964551545.1 uncultured Piscirickettsiaceae bacterium
GTCCCCGAGATCACCCAGGTTAGCCACTTTTTCAAGCAGGATCACATCCATTTTACATTCCTCTTTTTCATATCTCTCTTTGAATATGGCAGAGAGCTAGGCCATTTAAAAATTATTACTCTGATCCGCGCGGTGCGAACTGTCGCCTGTAGTTAATCCAGGCATCGGTTACCCCGACCATGGTAACCAAGAAACCAAGTGGGCTAAACAAGGTTGCCAGATAGGTGGCAATAACCCAGCCTTTCTGAGTGCTGCGCTGATCAAGCAACGCATGAGCAACAGCCAACCCCTGAACCATAAACAAGGTCATCCAGATCTGCATCAGATCAGGCACCATACTCGGTACCTCATCCCCCATCAACATCCCAGGCACCATCACCACCAGGCCAAGCAGTACACTATTCTTACCCAGCTGTAGTGCAAGAAACTCCTCTTTCAACCCACCCGGATTGTAGAGCATCGCCTGCCAGCCCCGACCAATGAGCACCATCACCACTAGACCGAGGAAAAACCCTGCGGCCATCAAACCAGTTAAGACATCAGCCAATCGCGGATCCAGCAGCATCTGGGTTGCTGGGTCAATAGCACTCCCTTCTCCCTCACCCGCAATCATCTTCTGCACCAACTCTTGCCACCAGAGTGATGGGTTCCCTTCTGCTGTGAGGTAGAAGAGAAAGATCACCACAACGCCAAACAGTGCTGCGACCTGAAATACAACACGCAGTGAGCGGGTAGACTCCAGCAGGACTGCAAGTAACCAGACCGGAAGCCAGAACAGTGCGAGCATGGCGACAGGCAGATAACCACTACCACTCAACAAGCTCAAAGCCATTGCTAGCAACAGGCCGCCGAGCAAGGTCAGTCCGCCCTCTTTGCCACCTTGTCGCAATACCACTAACGCAATCACTGCGCCCGTTAGATACCCAACAGGCGGCACCAGTAACGTAAGAAAAGCCAGAACCGCAGTCGCCCCCATTGCATGGAGGCGACTACGCATCACAAACTCGGCAAGAGCGCGCATCGTGATGAGGTGGACAAGCTCAGTTCATCATTGAGACAGTTCGACCCGCCTCAATGATAAAGGCTGCCACAATTAACGGTCGTGAGCGTCCGAGTAAGGCAGCAGCGCAAGATAGCGTGCGCGCTTAACCTCAGTGGCCAGTTGACGCTGATAGCGTGACTTGGTTCCAGTGATGCGAGAAGGGATGATTGCCCCAGTCTCGGAAACGAACTCTTTCAGAAGTTCAACATCCTTATAGTCGATCGCAGGAGCATCCTTCATGCTGAAGCGACAAAATTTTCTTCTACGGAAATAGCGTGCCATGATTTGTTCTCTCTTTAACAGTTTTAGTGGGTGTGGCCTTTAGGCCTCAGCTGGCGCAGCAGCAGGTGCAGGTGCTGCCGGAGCGGCGTTCTCGGAAGAGCGTTCGTTGCGCTCTCCACGATCACGATCAC
The DNA here is from genome assembly GCA_964551545.1 of uncultured Piscirickettsiaceae bacterium. Taxonomy (GTDB): domain Bacteria; phylum Pseudomonadota; class Gammaproteobacteria; genus Thiopontia. The sequence continues at coordinate 1,456 of CAZKCT010000102.1, forward strand.
CACGGTCACCACGATCTTTACGGCTGGCCTCTTTCTCCATTGCTGTCATCATTGCAGATGCGCCTTCTGGTGCGCTCTTCATGGAGAGAACCTGGTTACGAATCACTGCGTCGTTAAATTTGAACAGACCAGAAAGCTCGTTCAGTGCAGCAACAGTGCACTCAACGTTCATCAGAATATAGTGAGCCTTGTGAATCTTGTTGATGGAGTATGCAAGCTGGCGACGCCCCCAATCCTCCAGACGGCGAATCTTGCCACCATCTCCTTCAATGACTGCGGTGTAACGCTCGACCATTGTATCAACCTGGTCACTTTGGTCCGGGTGGACCATAAATACGATTTCATAATGCTTCATTAAATAGCTCCTTATGGATTAATCGCCTGAGTATGGAAAATCAGCCCATCTGCAGACAAGGAGGTATTGCCACTGCTGATCAAATCAGCATTCTGATGGCAATCCGGAGCGCGGATTATATAGAGAATATTTTATGAAATCAACGGGAA
>CAZKCT010000103.1:0-1918 GCA_964551545.1 uncultured Piscirickettsiaceae bacterium
TGAAAAAGTGGCTAACCTGGGTGATCTCGGGGACAAGGTCTCAGTCAAACCTGGTTATGCTCGCAATTTTCTGTTGCCACAAGGCAAAGCGAAATCGGCTACACCAGAGAACCTGAAAGAGTTTGAAGAGCGTCGTGCTGAACTGGAGCGTATTGCTGCTGATGCACTGGCTGCCGCACAGGCTCGCGCAGACCAACTCGCAACAGTTAACCTTACCATCAGCCATCAGGCGGGTGAAGAGGGTAAACTGTTTGGCTCCGTCACTGGTGCCGAGATTGCCGCAGCAATTACCGATGCTGGTGTTGAAGTGGCGAAGAGTGAGATTCGTCTCCCGGATGGCCCACTGCGCGAACTGGGTGAGCATGAGGTGAACATTCAGCTGCATACAGATGTGAGCTGTAATGTTGCGGTAACGATTGCTGCTGAAGAGTAAACCTTACTTCATAGTATGATCTCTGAAACGGCTCCCTTCATCTCGAAGGGGGCCGTTTTCTGTTTTAAATGATTACTTGGTTAGAGTACTAGTTTTCGATTATTCTACGTGCCTCATGTCTGAGAGTAGCTCTTATAAAATTCCACCACAAAACGTCGAGGCCGAACAGTCGGTTCTTGGTGGACTGATGCTGGACAACAGCAGCTGGGATGTGGTTTCCGACCGAGTCGTCGAAGAAGACTTCTATCGAGCGGACCATCGACTCATCTTTCGCTCGATTGCCAATCTTGCTGAGGAGAGTAAACCGTTTGATGTTATCACTCTGACAGAATGGTTAGAGAGCCGTAATGAGGCGGAAAATGCAGGTGGGCTTGCCTATCTTGGGGCATTGGCAAAGAACACCCCCAGCGCAGCCAATATTCGTCACTATGCCGATATTGTTCGTGAGCGCTCCATCTTGCGCAGCCTGATTGCTGCCTCCAATGGTATCGCGGAGTCAGCCTATAATACGGAGGGGCGTAAGGTTCCAGAGATCCTGGATCGCGCAGAACAGGCCGTATTCCAGATTGCTGAACAGGGGACCCGCAACCAGAAAGGTTTTGAGACAGTCAGTGACTTGCTCTCCAAAGCAGTAGACCGAATCGATGAGCTCTATAACTCCAAGGCTGGTGCGATTACTGGTGTCGCCACCGGTTTTAACGAGTTTGACCAGAAGACTACGGGGCTCCAGAAGTCAGACCTGATTATTGTGGCGGGGCGTCCGGCGATGGGTAAGACCTCATTTGCAATGAACATTGCAGAACATGCTGCGGTCAAACAGGCCAAGTCGGTTGCAGTATTCAGTATGGAGATGTCTGGTGAGCAGCTTGCCACCCGTCTAATCTCTTCACTGGGGCGTATCAACTCCAATAAGGTGCGAACTGGCCAGCTGGATGAGGATGATTGGCAATATCTCATCAAGGCGGTTGAACAGCTCAAAGAGAGCAAGATCTTCATTGATGACACGCCGGCATTGACCCCCACAGAGCTGCGCTCTCGGGTTCGCAGAATTGCCCGTGTACATGGGCTCGACCTAATTGTGATCGACTATCTTCAGCTGATGCAGGGCTCAGGGAAGGCAGCATCCGAGAATCGAGCCACCGAGATCTCTGAGATTTCACGCTCACTGAAGGCGATGGCCAAAGAGATGGATGTACCGGTGATTGCGCTCTCCCAGCTCAATCGTTCACTGGAGTCGCGCCCCAATCGTCGCCCAGTGATGTCGGATCTGCGTGAATGTGTAACAGGGGATACCAAAGTAGTATTGAGTGACGGAAGAAGAGTTGCGATTGAGGAGTTGGTCGGTCAACAACCAGAGGTTGTGGCAATGGATCATCATGGGAAATTAATCTCCTCTAAGAGTGATAAGGTTTGGTCGGTTGGAAAGCGGGCTGTATTTACGGTGAAGCTTGCCAGTGGCCGTATGGTTCGAGCAACAAAAAAACA
>CAZKCT010000104.1:0-1785 GCA_964551545.1 uncultured Piscirickettsiaceae bacterium
AAAATATATTGTATTTATATGCCCATAATTTTATCAATGACACATTCTGATACATAACTTCTTTTTACTTTGAGCCGACAATTGCCGATAATCAGTTAGATAAGACTCGTTAACTTTTTAGAGTAGACTCAACAGATCATGAACTCCAGCGATCCAACATCGCCCCTGATTGGCACTGGAAGCAGCCGAATTCTGGTTGTTGATGATGACCCGAGCGTGTTGGCCGTCTACCAAGAGGTCCTTTCTCCTCAACCGATTGAGATTGACCCTGAATTCAGGGAGCTGCTCTCTGCCGTCTCTTCCCCTGGAAATGATCCAGAAGATCTCGAGTTCTCAGTGGATTACTGCAGCAACGGCGAAGAGGCCATTCAAAAGGTCCAACAAGCCAACGAGGAACACCACCCCTACGCGGTCGTCTTCATGGATATTCGCATGCCCCCAGGGATCGATGGCGTTGAGGCTGCCGAAGCAATCCGCAAAATCGACAGCCAAATCTATGTCGTTTTTGTCACCGCCTACTCTGACTACACCGCGGACCAGATGCAGCACAAAATGGAGAAGAACATGCTGATCCTCTCCAAGCCCTTTGAAGAGGACGTACTCAGGCAAACTGCCCGCACCCTCTCGATGATCTGGAAACGTGAACACGCCCTAATGGCTGCCCACCATCAGCTCAAGATTCTCTCCAATACGATGCAGCACCAGGCCACCCATGATGGCCTGACCGGCGTTTATAACCGGCACTATCTAGCAGCCACCTTCAACCGCGAGGTCAGCCGCTGCTATCGAGAAAAGAAACCCATTGGCGTCTTGATGCTGGATGTCGACCGCTTCAAAAACTACAACGACAAATTTGGCCACCTGCAGGGAGACCAGACTCTCCATGCCATTGCCCATAGCCTGAAAACGGTTGTTAAACGGACCTCAGACATCGTCGCCCGCTACGGCGGAGAAGAGTTCTGCATTATCCTCCCAGACACCGATCTTGAGGCCACCCAAGCCATTGCGGAGAAAGTACGCCTTGGAGTCGAGAAGCTGAAAATCAGCTTCCCCAATAGTGATGTCGCCCCACACATCACCATCAGCGTTGGCGGCACCTGCTGCATTCCGGCAAATCGCGAGGGCTCGCGCCAGCTCCTCTCCTATGCCGATCGCCTACTCTATCAAATTAAAGAGAGCGGAAGAAACCGAGCACTGGTAGAACCGTGCAACGAAACCGAAAAGAGCCCTGCTACTTAAGACAGATCCCATCTGCCCCGCAGAGAACGAGTCCTCGATGGGTTGAGTACGCCTTGACCGCAAGCCGATTCACAGGAACATCCATCGAGCGACTGGATACATTAGGGCCTGTTGGAGCAGGGACAGGTCCTGCTCGCTCAACCCGATCCATTTTCCAGTGAGAGACATGAGAGTGAGAACGCTCCTCCTGAGAAAGCAGATAAGCCACACCCCCGCCGACAACAGCCACTGAGAAGATATCCACTGCATGAATCTGTTGTGAATAGAAAAAGGATGTCACCAATAACAGGACCGGCGACAACACTACCTTCATTTTACGAACCACCCTCATCGACCAAATCTCCTTTCATCACACGTATCATGAAAGATAACGGCCAACCAGAGAGGACAATGAGCACTGATTACTGACATTCCATCAGAAAACAAAAAAGGGTTACCCCCACGATGGAGATAACCCTTTCTCTATTGGCGGAGTCTGGTCACTCTGCCTGATATGGTGCCGCCACTCGGAGTCGAACTGAGGACCTACGCATTACAAGTGCGTTG